>CANFUB010000065.1 GCA_947450015.1 Bacteroidota bacterium
AATTTTTGTTCAAATAATTTTCAGGTAATTCAAAATTGTAAAATTGAACTTGCCGTTTTCCAATACGCATTTTATGTAACTGCTCCCGGTACAAATCAAAAAGAGTAGATTTCCCCGATCTACGTAAGCCCGTCACCACCTTGATTAAATCTTTATCTTTATAGGCCAATAGTTTGCTTATGTATTGCTTCCTGTTGATGTATTTATTCACGATGCGAATATAGTATAAATTATCAAAACTTGCACAATTTACATGTTTTGACAATATCAGTACCTCACGAATGATTAAATTTTGGTTTAATAAACACCTATTTTATAAAAAAAAATGATTGGTTTGAAATAATAAATCTATTACCCGACAAATCCATAAACACTCTCCTTGTCGCATGGTTTTTGCATAGTAAGCGCCAAGAATCAACCCTTGGTAGCCCCATCAGAATTAAATTGATAGCTCATATTCCAGAAAAACATATAACAATATCAAGACAACCCCTTCTCCTCAAAGGCTCTAGCTCCATAGGAGCTAAATCTCATTAACACTTGAGCAACCCCAAAGCATCTGCGCTCCGTAGGTGCGCTACCATCCCTACCATGAAACAAAGCCTACTAAAAAACATACCAAGTAGTATGTTTTTTGTACACCCACTTAAATTTGACTTTCCAATTATTCTCTCCTATTTTTGAAAAGAAGGAATGAAAAGCTATCCTAATTTAAAATTTACAGAGGGTTCGAGTCCCTATTTCTCCGGGGTAAGAAGGAATATGATGTAAGTATTGTAACAAAACCGAAATAGGTCTTAGATATTAAAACCATAGCTATACAACAAATGGGGTTGCTTTAAAGCAACCCCTCTATGAAAAATGTAGTCTATTAGTACTTATTTACCTAATAATTATTATTAAATATCGGACTATAT
Organism: Bacteroidota bacterium; assembly: GCA_947450015.1. Classification (GTDB taxonomy): domain Bacteria; phylum Bacteroidota; class Bacteroidia; order NS11-12g; family UBA955; genus JABMMZ01. The sequence goes on from CANFUB010000065.1 coordinate 918, forward strand.
CCAGATGTCTCAGTTTTACCACAGTCAAGACACAGGAGCGGGGTGTTACAATCAGTGCAGTACCAAGATCCCAATGTTTCCGACCATTTTGGACTGCATCCCAACCGACAACAAGGGGAAGTGCATGTGCAAGTACCTTTAGGAGCTACATAAAAGACCCCATTATCCAGTTCTAATAGAATGGCACTCCTTGAATATCCATTTACTGAGGTTGCTGTTAAATAATAAAGACCTGTACCTGCATCAAGGATTATTAAAAAGGAATTACTATCTAAGTTTGGTGCTCCAAGTCCAATATATGCTTCCCATTCAATTTTCATTTGTGTTCTGCTATAAGTAATAGTGTAGCCTGTCCCAGCTGTTCCAATTGCAACATTGAAATGCGAGTCCACAGACAATGGAGCAGGCGCAGTGGTTTGAAATACCTTAAATGTATTTGTATTGCCCATGCAACTTAAACTGATTAAAGGAAGAACTAAGAGAAGTAAGAATTTAATTTTCATCTATTTAAAATTATTTAATTGTGTAAACTCGTCCTGTTTTTGCTTGCGGAATTATAACAAAAGATGACTTAATAAAACAAATCTAATAAATGAAAACGCGTAAACAAATATAATTCTATTTAAAAACATAACTCCCTCAAAATCAATTATAATTAGTTTTTGAGGATATTACCGAACAGTTTGGAATTAAATACTCTCTTTCATGTGTCACCATTATTGGAAAAACCGGTTAAACTAACCCCTTAAAATCGATTTAAAATGACCCCCTCGCACCGAAGGAAACTGCCCCTCAAAACGGAGCAAATTGCCCCCTAATTTTCAAAGCTTTTCACGGTGGAGCCCACGGGAATCGAACCTTGCCCTAACCCATTTGAATTAAATTGATAGCGCATAAACCATAAAAGTAAATAACAATATCAGAACAAACCCATTTCCTGCAAACGGCCCTAGCTCCGTAGGAGCTAAATCTCAGTACCACTTGAGCAACCCTAAAGCATCTGCGCTCCGTAGCTGCGCTACCATCCAAACCATCAAAAAAAAGCCTGCTAAAAAACATACCAACTAGTATGTTTTTTAACGTCTTTGCTTTCGTTACTGTTTATACCAGACAAATACCCACCACCTATCCTACCAATCGCTCCATCTTCCTCTAAACTTATTCCCCTACTTTAACCCATCAATTAAATATATACCTTATCATTGCACCATGAATAGTCGCTTTCTTTCCCCATTCAATTTCAAAAGCCTTGCTTTGCTTTTTACCAGCTTTTTACTAAGTAGTATTTCCCTGCATTCCCAATCGTATAAGTCCAAACTTGTATTGGATGAAGGTGCTAAAATTAGCGCAGTTGTTAAGCGCGGTGATTCAGGTTTTATTCTTAGCACCTATCAAGAAAACACCTATGGCCGACAATTATCTACCAATACCAGAATCAACTATTACGACAAGTCGCTTAAAAAACAATGGGAATACATTGTGCCCCAAGGTGCTTATCAGAATGAAGAATATTTTGTAGCCAGTGAAGCAACCCCTTTTATCTATTGGATGACCACCTATTATGACAAAGAAATGTTGGACAATGGCAAATCGCGCGAACGCATTATCTCTATCCAAAGGTTTAACAGCAAAGGCGAAGTAGAACAATTTAAAACAGGTATTTTAGAGTCAAGAAAAGAAGTTGATTTACTGCATATGTATAGCGATAAAGACCAACTTTATTACTTCACAATCAAACCCGCAGAGTATAAAAAAAGCAAGATGATCAGTCACGAGGTGATGTACATGTACACCATGCCACACAATTCTCAGCGCTTTACCAAAACCACTTTTAATATAGAACTACCCTTGGATGAGCAATACAGTTGGGTTGAGGCGCAATTGGGCTTTGTGGGTCATACCGATTCGCTCATTTACATCAGTCAAAAACGCATTCAAGTACTCACCAATAAAATGGAAATTACGGTGTTTGCCATTAACAAGGCGGGCGAATTAGTGAACAGTTTTAAAATTGATCCAGGCATTCAAGGCTATTACTCACCACACCGCACTGATTTTAATTGGGAGAACAATGGTGAAGTGCACATTGGCAATGAATTTCTTTTTGCACAAGAGTCCTATAAAGCGAAAGCCAGTAGCATGGTATCAATTCATTTAGACGAAGTGAACAACCGATTTTTAGTATGCGGCTTGGCTTCAAAGCAAAACGATCAAATAGCAGGCATGAGCCATGAAATCAAGCGCATTTTTATACAAACCTACTCACGCGATGGGCAACAATTGAGCTCAACAGATTATGACATTGATAACAACCCCGCCAATAATGTAGTACTTGGCAAACACGGATCGGCTTGGCAAAAAACCATGAACTTCACCATGCTATCGAAAGATGTGTTTAAATTGGATTTTCATTATACCATGGGCGATTTTACCACCTATTACCTTAGCGATACAAAAATTATAGATGCTTATCGCAAAGACAATACTTATAAAGACTCTAAAGGCTTTTGGTTAAAATGTAACATGTGGGATGAAATGCGATTGGAACTATCGGCTATTCCACCTTTCAGCATTCCCACTTACGCCAACTACATGGGCAATCTGAATAGGACCGAAGCTGATTTATCTGGGCATTCTTCCATTAAGTTTAGCAATTGCAGCATCGTTTTTATATACAAAAACGAAGGCAAGGAGACCAGTATCGACCTGCTGCTTTTCGACTAATTAAAACCCTCCCATTTTTATACATTTTGTATAATGCTTTTTGCATAATACATTTTGAATAACGCAATTTGTGTAGTATTTTTGTGGTATGAAAACGGAGATAAACCCCTTTTTAATCCAGCAATACCAAGGTCCTGCCTACTTCTGCGATAGAATTTCAGAAACCAATACCCTGCTAGAAAACATCCAAAACAACAGCAATACCGCCTTCTTTGCCCAAAGAAGAATTGGCAAAACCGCTTTGATACAACATGTATTTCACCAATTGGCCAAGAAAAAAACCATGACCATCTACCTAGATATCTATGCCACACAAAATCTTAAAGCATTCACGAACCAACTGGCCAATAGTATCTACAACCTCTACCCTGTCAATAAAAGCTTGGGCAAACGCTTTTTAGAAGCCATTAAACTTTTGCGTCCTATCATCAGCTTAGATGAGATTACCGGCAATGCCGAATTAAGTTTGGACATTACCCAACCCAAACAATTCGAAAAAACAATTCCTCAATTGCTGCAGTTTCTCGATCAACAACCTACACGAACGGTGATCGCCATCGATGAGTTTCAACAGATCCTCGAATACCCCGAACAAAATGTAGAAGCCCTTTTGCGCACCGCCATTGCGCCCTTAAAACAAACCAGTTTTATTTTCTGTGGCAGCAATCAAGCCATGATGCAAACCATTTTCAATGCGGCCAAACGCCCTTTCTATGCCAGTACCAAAAACATTAACCTGCAAAAAATAGACAGTGGCCTGTACACCCAATTTATTCGCAAGAAAATAAAAGAACACCAACGCACCATCAGCGATACAGCCGTTGATCAAATACTCACCCTTACCCAAAGTCATACTTACTATACCCAATGCTTGTGCAATACCATTTTTGCTAGTCATATTAAAAACATTGAATTGGAACATGTTTACCAGGCATTGAATAAAATACTCGCACAAAACGAAGGCACCTATTACCAATACCGTCAATTGCTTACCGCGGCCCAATGGCAACTGCTGCGCGCCATTGCCCTCGAAGGCACCGTTGACAAGCCCTATGCCCAACAATTTATCTACCGCCATCAACTGGGCACCCCAGCCAATGTTAAACGCAGTTTAGAAGCTTTAATCCAAAAAGAAATGGTGTATTACAATGCTAACCTTAAGACGCCCTATTACGAAGTATACGACAAATTCTTAATGCTTTGGATGCAACACAAATAATGCGCAAAAAAAATCCCATCTGCCTAGACAAATGGGATTTTAAAATATAACTTAAATTTAAATTAAGCGCCTAAAGCAACTCTTTTAAAGCTTTTCACTACTAAACCTGCTTCTGTATCAGTAAGCATTTTAGCAATGGTTTTAGAACCATCTTTTACGAACTCTTGGTTCATCAAAGTGTATTCTTTGTAGAATTTATTCAAACGACCCATGGCAATTTTCTCAGCCATTTCTGCTGGTTTGCCTTCTGCAATCGCTTGCTCTTTTCCTACTTCAATTTCTCTAGCAACGGTTTCAGGAGCAACATCGCTTTCGTTCAAAGCAATTGGATTCATTGCTGCAATTTGCATTGCAGTATCTTTACCAGCTGCTATGTTTGCATCGCTAGGGGCGTTGTTCATTTCTACCAATACACCCATTCTGTTACCAGCGTGGATATAAGCTACTACGTTTTCTCCGTTGATGATTTCGTATTTAGAAACATCTAATTTCTCTCCAGTTTTACCCATCAAGTCGATTAATGATTGCTCTAAAGCAACGCCATTAATTGTAGATGCTTTTAAAGCCTCAAGATTTGCTGGTTTTGCATTTACTGCATACTGAGCGATATCGTTAGCTGCTTTTAAGAAATCGTCGGTTTTAGCAACGAAATCTGTTTCGCAATTTAACTCAATGATAATACCTGTTTTTTTATCCTCTGAAGTCAATGCAATTACTGCACCTTCTTTAGCGGCTCTATCTGCACGGTTCAAAGAAATTTTTTGACCTTTTTTTCTTAAGAAATCAATCGCTGCATCAAAGTCTCCATTGCTTTCGGTAAGGGCTTTTTTACAATCCATCATACCTGCTCCGGTCATTTGGCGCAATTTATTTACATCTGCTGCACTTATTGTTGACATATTACTCATCTCTCCTTTTTATAAATTAAGCTTCTGCACTTTCTTTTTCTGATTTTGATTTTTCAATCTCAGCAGAATCTTTGTCTTTCTTTCTTTCAGCCATACCTTCTTCGATAGCAGCAACGATATAATCAACAACAAATTTGATTGATTTTGAAGAATCGTCGTTACATGGAATTGGGAAATCGATGTTAGTAGGATCGCTATTGGTATCAACCATGGCAATAGTTGGCATGTTTAATTTCATAGCTTCTGCTACTGCTAAGTGTTCGCGTTTTACGTCAACGATAAACAAAGCAGATGGCAAACGTGACATATCAGCAATACCACCTAATACTTTAGATAATTTCGCTTTTTCACGCTCTAACATTAATTTTTCTTTTTTATTGATATTGGCATAAGTACCATCTACAGCCATTTTATCAATGGTTTGCATTTTTTTGATTGACTTACGTACAGTAGCAAAGTTGGTTAACATACCACCCAACCATCTTTCAACCGCGAACGGCATGGCAGTTTGAGCAGCAGCTTCCTTAATGATATCTTTTGCTTGTTTTTTGGTGGCTACAAATAAAATTTTGCGACCAGATTTAACCATGCTTTTAATAGCAGAACCTGCTTCTTCTAATTTAACAGCAGTTTTGTGTAAATCTATGATATGAATTCCATCTTGCTCCATAAAAATGTATGGTGCCATTTTTGGATTCCATTTGCGGGTAAGGTGTCCGAAATGACAACCCGCTTCCAATAATTGTTCTTGTGATACTGAAGACATTTGTAATAAATATTAACGTTTGCTGAATTGAAATCTTTTTCTTGCTTTCTTTTGACCTGGTTTTTTTCTCTCAACCATTCTGTCATCTCTTGTTAACAAACCAAGTGGTTTTAAAGCCAAACGGTTTTCTACGTTAATTTCGCAAAGCGATTTAGAAATAGCCAAACGAATTGCTTCAGCTTGACCGGTAACACCACCACCATCAACATTAATTTTAATGTCGAATTTACCAACGCTGTCGGTAACTTGTAATGGTTGCATTACTTTGAATTGGTTTACAATTGTAGTGAAATAGGCATCGTATGATTTATTGTTAATCATAATGGCACCAGTCCCTGGTGTCATATAAATACGAGCAATTGATGTTTTTCTTCTACCTGATGTATTTGTAACTTCCATGTTATTTTGTATGGATTATAATTTAATTTTTAATGGTTTCGGTTGTTGTGCTTCGTGCGGATGGGTATCGCCTTCGTAAACAAATAGATTGGTGTACATTCTGCTACCCAATTTGTTTTTTGGCAACATGCCTTTCACAGCTTCTTCGATCAACTTAATTGGCTTCTTGTTCACTAGGTCGCCCGCAGTGATTCTTTTCTGCCCACCTGGAAAACCAGAGTAAGTGATGTATTCTTTGGTTGCTAATTTGCTTCCAGAAAGTTTTACCTTTCCTGCATTGATAACGATTACGCAATCCCCGTTGTCGGAGTTTGGGGTATAATCAGTTTTATTTTTGCCAATCAAGGCTGCAGCTATTTGGGTTGATAAACGACCAAGCACTTTATCACTTGCATCAACTACATACCAATTCTTCTGAATGGTTGCTTTATTAGCATAAACGGTTTTGTAACTTATTGAATCCACGACTTTATTATGTTGAAAAAATTAAGGGTTGCAAAATTAGATAATCCTTATTGAAATACCAAACAGTATTCCACTTTTTATTTAACAGACACTAGCAATTCTTCGTAAACCCTTGCTAACACTATCTTCTCTGTCTCCCAATTGTAATATTTTTTTACGGCTAATTTTCCGTTTTGGGCCAACTGTTCACTTTTTTCGACATCCCTGTGCATACTTTCAATGGCATCGGATAGCGCAATTGCCGAAAAAGGGTCGATACACTGACCCGAATTATTTTGCTCAATTACCGACCGATAAAGTGGAAAATTGGAGGTAATTACTGGCAAACCAATGGCCATGTATTCAAACAATTTGGTAGGGTAACTTTCAATGGAATTTTTCATAGGCCAAATGATGCATAAGCCCATACTGCAACGCTTTGCGTACTGATACCCCTCTTCTAAAGACAATCGCCCATGAAAATGCAACTGAGCCTCCACCTCTTTGTAATAAGGCAAGGCCTTCATCTTGTTCTCTAAATCGGTATACAATTCACCAACACAATGAAAATCATATACTTCGCCTTTTAATTTTAATAAATGTAAGGCCTCTATGATTTGCAAGATTCCCCTGTTCTCTAATACAATACCAATATAAAAGACCGACTTCAAATTTTGAAAATGCGCTTGCTCATAGGGTTTAAAAAAATCGATGTCGCAAAAATTCTGCACCGTACGCCAGCGCTTGGCCAACAGCTTATAGCGCTTCTCGTAAGATTTTTCGGCCAATACAATATAAAAATATTGACAAGCCAATTTTTCAAAAAAATGAAAAGTGGTATAGGCTCTCTTTTGGTGTTTGATCCATGGCTTATCGAAAATATCCTCGGCAATGTTCTCATGCACATCCCATATCACTTGCTTGCCCATTAGGCGCAATAACAATCCACAAGGGATTAATTCTGGATCGTGCAAATGGTAAACACGCGCATTCACCTGCATGGCTTTAAAGAACATGAGCAACCACCCTACCAATACCCGCAATTGCCTGTTGTGAAAACGTTTGAACGGAATAATGGCAATGCCTTTATAAGTCTCCTTTTTAGGATGCACCCCTATTAGGGTAACCGCATACTGCGCCTTTAAAGCTTGACACATGCGGTAAAAAATCCGTGTATCAAGTGCAAAATGCACTGAACTAAGATGACATATTTTGATGGTAGGTTCCTTCAATGCGTAGCAATAATAAATATTATAGTAGACAAATAAACCTTGTTAATAAGGCTTATCCTAACCATCCTAAATTTAGTTTATTTCTTTGTAAACTCTCTTCCCAAAGGATCTTCGTAAAGTTTCTCTTTGCTCAAAGATTTAAAATACTCATAGGTGATTTTTAATCCTTCAGCACGACTTACCTTAGGCTCCCAGCCCAAGATAGCTCTTGCTTTGGTAATGTCTGGTTGTCTTTGTTTTGGATCATCGGTAGGCAATGGCTTGAAAATGATTTTTTGATCAGTACCCGTTAATTTGATAATCTCTTCGGCAAAATCTTTAATTGTAATTTCATCGGGATTACCAATGTTTACCGGATCTGCACAATCACTCAATAACAATCTATAAATACCCTCTACCAAATCATCTACATAACAGAATGAGCGGGTTTGACTGCCATCACCAAAAGCGGTAAGGTCTTCGCCTCTTAAAGCTTGACCGATAAATGCAGGCAATACTCTGCCATCATTCAGTCGCATACGCGGACCATAGGTATTAAATATTCTTACAATTCTGGTCTCTAAACCGTGGTAAGTATGGTAAGCCATGGTCATGGCCTCTTGAAAACGCTTTGCCTCATCGTAGACACCGCGCGGACCAACAGGATTCACATTGCCCCAATAATCTTCGGTTTGTGGATGTACTTGTGGGTCGCCATAGACTTCGCTTGTAGATGCAATTAATAAACGCGCACTTTTTTGCTTTGCTAATCCCAATAAATTATGAATACCCAAAGAACCCACTTTCAAAGTTTGAATTGGAATTTTTAGATAATCAATCGGACTAGCTGGCGATGCAAAATGCAAGATATAATCTAACTTGCCTGGCACATGCACAAATTTTGAAACATCGTGGTGATAGAATTCGAAATGTTCTAATTTAAACAAATGCTCTATGTTGTGTAAGTCACCTGTGATTAAATTATCCATACCAATCACATGGTAACCTTCTTTTATAAATCTATCGCAAAGGTGAGAGCCTAAAAAGCCTGCCGCACCCGTTATTAATACTCTTTTTTGTGTCATGTTTTTTATTTTACTATTTCTCTTCCAATGCACTCGTAGTGGTAACCCAAAGTTCTCATTTCTGAAGGCTCATATATATTACGTCCATCGAAAATGGCTTTCTGATTTAGCTGACCAGCAATTTGATCAAAGTCTGGCGAGCGGAATTCAGGCCATTCGGTAACAATTACCAAGGCATCTGCATTTTCTAATGTTTGATACATATCATTACAATAGGTAATTTTATCGCCTAAAATTCTTTGCGCTTCGTGCATGGCCACTGGATCGTAGGCTGCAACACTAACACCAGCATTTAACAATTGATCGATGAGCACCAAACTCGGTGCTTCACGCATGTCATCGGTTTTTGGTTTAAACGATAAACCCCATAATGCAATTTTCTTTCCTTTTAATTCTCTGAAGTAAGAAGACAACTTAGAAAACATCACGTGCTTTTGTGCATCGTTTACATCTTCTACAGCCTGTAATACTTTCATTTTATACCCATTTTCAGAGGCCGTTTTAATCAAAGCTTTTACATCTTTTGGAAAACAACTTCCGCCATAACCTATGCCTGGATAAATAAATTTCTGTCCTATTCTGCTATCACTACCTATACCTTTACGCACCATGTTAACATCAGCCCCCATGATTTCACAAAGGTTTGCGATATCATTCATGAAACTAATTTTTGTAGCCAACATACTATTGGCTGCATACTTGGTCATTTCGGCACTTGGTATGTCCATAAAAATACAAGGGTGACCATTTAATAAAAATGGTTTGTATAAACGCGTCATCACTTCTTCTGCTTTGGTAGATTCAACACCAATTACAATTCTATCGGGCTTCATGAAATCATCAATTGCCGCACCTTCTTTTAAAAATTCAGGATTGCTTGCCACATCGAAGGTTAAATTAGAATCGCGTTTTGCTAATGCAGCCGTTAAAGCCGCCTTTACTTTGTTGGCTGTTCCTACTGGCACAGTACTTTTAGTAACCACAACTAAGTAATCTTGCATATGGGTGCCAATATCATTGGCCACACCTAAAACATATTTTAAATCAGCACTTCCGTCCTCATCCGGTGGTGTACCAACAGCGATAAATGCAGCTTCGCAACCTACAATGCTTTCGGCCAAATTATTCGAAAATTGCAAACGCCCTTTTTTGAAATTGCGCTCTACCATTTCTTCAAGTCCTGGCTCATAAATTGGCAAAATACCCTTTTTTAAATTTTCTATTTTGTTAACATCAATGTCGATGCAAACTACATTGATACCAACTTCGGCAAAGCATGTGCCTGTTACTAATCCAACGTATCCTGTTCCTACTACAGCTACTTTCATTTTGTTTGTATTTTATTGTTTTTAATTTTTATTGATTGCTTTTATCTGTTCTGTTTTTAAATCTACACGGCAAAATAATTAAGCACCGAGTCGATAATATAATTAACTTGTGTTTCCTCCATATCAGTGCCAATGGGCAAGCTCACCACATGGCTTGCAATTGACTCGCACAATGGTAAACTAATGGTTTGCACATAAGCATTTTGATGGTAAATTGGCATTGGGTAATATACCATGGTTGGTATACCTTTTTCTTGCATTGCCTTTCT
>CANFUB010000066.1 GCA_947450015.1 Bacteroidota bacterium
CGAGGGTAACATCGTAATAACCCCCTTTTGGAAATGTTTCGCAATGGGTAAAACCATACGCATTCTTTTTGTTATTGCTGCTCCACCATGTGTAACGGTTGGGGTGGGTTTTCTCTGTCCAAAAAGTATTGTTTTTGGTATCTTCAATACGAGGCGTAAAACACGTTTCGGTTTTGGCACAAGGGGCATTGTTTAATAACAAGCGAATGATTTTTCCAAATCGAATGTAATAACTGGCTTCCGATTGACATTTGGCAGGATTACTAACTTTTACTGTTATCTGATAACCCAAGCCTGGTACATTGTATAAATGGGTAAAAGAATCGACAGTTTCATCATTAACGAATAAGATGTTTGATTTTTGTCCATCGCCCCAAACAATATCTATTACTTCGCCCGCATGGAACTTCGTTTGTTTAAAAAATAAGGAGGCATTGAAAGGTGAACATTGTCCGTAAACTTTCACTTCAATGGTATCTTTTCTATTGTCGTGAATGAACAATCTATTTTTTACACGCAAGGTGTCAAAGAATTCTTTGTAACCCGCTTTGATTGCATACGAACCATTGTTATACAACTCAGGCCAGCGCTTGTAGCCTTCCTTAAAAATAATGGACATGTAATACATACCTACCCCAATACTATCAGAGCTTACAGGATAATTGTACCAACGCAAACCATTGTCGAAACTAATTTTATAAGGCAATTTTACTTCCGATAATTCATCAAATATTTTATCGCCTAAACAAATATGAATATCGCTGGTATCGGGTTGACAAAGCCTAGAACATTTATTAACTAAAAGTTGTGTGGTTTCATCCGAGCAACCTGTTTTAGCATCGTTAAGGGTGAATGTAATTTGCGACCGATCAATCACATTGCGATAGCGGTGTACCATAAAAGAATCTTCAGCTCCATTGCAATACTCGCTCACATTGCTATTCTTGGTTCTATTGGTAATGCAGTTATTGCCATTCGGGTCGGTGAGGGTCCAATTGAAACTGGTAAACTGAGGATCGAAAGTCGACTGGGTAATAAAGAAAACCCTTTTGTTAGGAATGACACAACCATTAAAATTAAATATTTCGAAACTGGCAACGGGCCCTATCACATGTATGACCTTGGTAACAGAAGTACTGCATTTGCCGCGGTACATCATACATTTCAAATAATGGTACCCTGGTAGCATCATTGAATCATCGGTAAACAAGTCGATACTCTCGTTATTGAACACCAATTTCTTCTGATCTAAAAACCAATTAAAATTGGTTAAACCAGCAGGATCGATTTGGGCATTGATCATTTTCACACCACTGCCATAACAAATTAATGAATCACTTAAAGTGATGTCCTTTTGAAGGGGACTCATGTCAATTTGTATTTTTCGAGTGGCAATTTCTGAACAGCCATTGGGCATTGTACCTATTAGGGTTATGTTAAAACTTTTGGTGGCCTTATAGGTTAAACATTTTTGAGATGATAGGTAAGCATTGGTATCATTTGGCAGCGAATCGATGGTCCATTTGTAAGTAGGACGCATGGTGTTGTTGTGATACGAATAATTTTGAACACATACTTTGGCGGTTTTGCAATCTAAATAATCGAGGGTGCTTTGAAAATTAACATGAATGCCTTCTTTGATGGTCACATATTTTTTAAAGGTATTCATGCAACCCATGTTATCTGTAATTTCAACAAATATTTTGTATTTATCGGCTTTGTAATAGGTATTGCAATTCACTTGACTAGCATAAGGCGAACTGGTATTGTAGGTATTGCCATCGCCCCAAGCGATTATTTTTTTAACGATGGGTTGATTGGCATTATCGGGAGAGGAAAGATCTTTAAGACAAACCAAATTATGATTGGTACAGCTGTCTGTAAAGTTATCGTAAATAAAACTGGCAGTCGGCAAGCCCATCACTTCAATACTCACCGTTTCGGAAGTAGTACTTGCATCGGTAAAAGTAATACTACCTTTTACGGAGTAGGTTCCTTTCTTCGTATAAACATGCACACTATTGGTGTTATTGGAGGTAAAGCCATCGCCAAATTCCCAATAAATGCTTTGAATGGTTTTACCATTGGTGGGCACATAAATAAAACCCGTCACGTCATTAACGCAGACTTGAGAATCGTATTTAATTTGTGCATTTGCATTTGCAGCAAAGCATAAGGCCAAAAACAAACAATAGAATTGAACAGACTTAAACATAATTTATACAGCTAACTATTCGTTAGACGTATCCAAAAATAAATATGTGTCAGACCAATTGATTTTTTTCTGTTCATATTTTACACAAAACAGACAATCAAGGGGTTAGGAATTGTTCAATGCTTTTTAGGCCTCATCCCCTAACCCCTTCTCCATAGGAGAAGGGGAATAACATTTTAGAATATTTTTTTACAGTGAAAATAGCTTTAAATAAATATTGGCACCCCAAGCAAAACCAGTAGAATACAAGTTACTTTCATAGTTTAAAGAACCATATTTAATCCTGTAATCATATTGGTACATTCTTATAAAACTATTTTGAGTCCACAATTGAATTCCAAGCTTAAACCTACCAATTCTATAATCCATACCAGCTGCGAAATATGGCATAATTGTATACTTTCTTTTCTTTTCAAAAGCAAATGTTCGAAAAATAAATCTGTCATTGTTTATAGGGGTTACGTCAGCTATACTGGGTTCATCGGAATTTAATTTGTTGAATAATTTAGTTCCTACCTCAACATTAAAGTCAAAACTTTTGTACTCCATTACCAACTTTTTAAGTCCGATTCCAATGTATGTATAGCGAGGTAAAATTGTTTTATTTAAAACCGCACCTGTTTGATATTGTCCAGGTTTTAAAGAATCCGAACTTAACGTAAATTCCGACTTACCACTTACAGAAAGATTTGCACCACCATACATTGCACAAAGAAATAATTTTGGATGTTTTGAAGTTAATTTTCTTTGAATTTTTAAACCAAAATCTGATGAATTAAAATAGGAATGTGAATAAAAATTAGGTTGTTTAATTTGCAATTTTGAGTAAGAAAAGTACGAAGAATAAAAAAAAGTAAATTCAATTGGTTTATCAACTCGTTTTTGACATTGCGAAACTTTTATGTTATAAATCAAGGCCAATATAATGCAAATTGTTTTGATAATTTTGTTGGTTAGAATTATTAGAATATAAAACTACAACTCCTTAAAAAACTCTTTGCCTTTGGTATTAATAACACCTAAACGACCGCCACTTTTAATGATGGCATAACCGTTTTTAAAGGCATCTGCACTGGTGTAAATAAAAGGAATTACTAAACGTGAATTATCATCACTATAGCCCCAATAACCCGCTAAATTTTGAATGGGAATTAAACCATTACCTATTTTACCAACACTGCTCAACTGCATGCTGTAATCGCCCATCACATCGAAAGTAGAATTGTAGAGGCGAATGGTTGGTAACATATAACCTACCACCCCTAAAAACAGCGAATCGCCCATGTGTTGGGCATAAGAAAACAAGGGCGAAAACTGTCCCTTCTTATCTATAAAATAACGGTCGAAGGCCAAATCGTTGGCCGCATTCACAATGGCTTTGCCATCGATAAATTCTTTTTCATAATTTAAATAATCGGCATAGTCGAACCCTTCGTGCACAAATTTAGAAAGCACAATATGACCTGCGGTATCCATGAATTGCAAATTGGTTTTTACATTTAAAGTATTGTTAATAAGCGAACGCGTTTCAACATACACTGCTGCCATGCCTTCACTAAAAATACCTGCAGGACGAATGGTATCGGGCAATAGTAATTGTTTACCCCATCTGTTAATGTATATAAATTTCGATTTGTATTTGGCCAATAAATACCCTGATTTAAAATACAAACTCGATGAGTCGAAATCGGGCTCGCGTACCCACAAACCTTGGGTATTAATGATGCCACATTTGTTTTTCATTGAGACAACGGCCAAGCCTTCAGAAAAATTTTCGGTGGCGTTGAATACAATGTTAAATGCATTTTTACCACTGGCATTAATGTAATAAGATTGCTTGCGGTTGTTGGTAAAAGGACAAAGACCATTTTCAAACCTTCCATAATGCACACCCGCTTCGGTAATGATTTCGCCTTTTGTGTTGATGCCGTAATAAAAACTATCGCGCTTTACAAAGGCCACACCATTCTCAAAAAAATCGGCCAAGGCATAAACAGGTTGTATCACTAGCTTACCCGAAGTATCACTAAAGCCCCATAAATCGCCAAGGCGATAGGGCACCAATTGCGCAGCACTTTGTTGAATGCTAGCAGTTATCAATAAAATTGCAAAAATCAGTCGCCTCATATTTTCAGTAGATTCAAATTGAATGCCATTCGTTGCTTAGAGCACGTGGGTATTAATTTCTTGACAAATTTCTGTTAACACCCCATTGGTACTTTTAGGGTGCGCAAAGGCAATGAGCTTATTATCGGCTCCTTGCTTTGGGGTTTGATTCAGCATTTCGAAACCATTGGCCAACAAGCGTTCTAATTCTGTTTGCGCATTTTTTACACCAAAGGCAATGTGGTGTATACCCTCTCCTTTTTTCTCAATAAATTTTGCAATGGCACTATCCGGTCGCGTGGCTTGCAACAATTCTATTTTGGTTTCGCCCACCATAAAAAAACTCGTGATCACGCCTTCGCTTTCTACCTCCTCCATTTTGTAAGGCGTGGTGTTCAATAATTTTGAAAACAATTCATTCGAAACATGAATGTCTTTTACGGCTATGCCAATGTGTTCAATTTTGTTCATAAAAATTAGGGTCTACAATATTAAGTCGTAATTTAGATTCCACCACCGAATAGGCTTTCTTTTTTATCAAATTGTTTACTTACAAGTCGAAAATTTCTATGGTCTACCAACACCAGATAGTTTTCGATTTGCCTAGGCAAAATCGAAAAAGCTAACGGTATGGTATAACCTATCCTAAATTTCTTTTCATTTAAACTTTTATTGCAAAGTAAAAAAGCTATGAAGGATAGGTATATTTGTAGCATGGCTAAC
Source organism: Bacteroidota bacterium (assembly GCA_947450015.1). Lineage (GTDB taxonomy): Bacteria > Bacteroidota > Bacteroidia > NS11-12g > UBA955 > JABMMZ01. The sequence continues at coordinate 5,045 of CANFUB010000066.1, forward strand.
AGCTTTGGCAATCAGTTATCGGTTACTTCTTTTGGCGAGTCGCACGGCCCCTGCATTGGCGTGGTGATTGATGGTTTACCATCCAATATTTTTATTGATAAGGCTTTTATTCAAAAGGCACTGGACAGAAGAAAGCCAGGCCAGTCGAGCATTAGCACCCAACGCAAAGAGAGCGACCAGTTTCAAATTCTTTCAGGCGTCTTTAACGACCGCAGTACAGGTGCACCCTTAACTATTATCATTCCCAATGAAGATGCCCAATCGAAAGACTATGAGGCACTGAAAAATGTATACCGCCCAGGGCATGCCGATTTTGTATACGATAAAAAATATGGCAACCGCGACTACAAAGGTGGTGGCCGCAGTAGTGCCCGCGTTACCGCTGGATGGGTAGCTGCTGGCGCCATTGCAGCACTCTATTTAAAAACAGTAACGAACATTGAGATAAGTGCCATTGTGAGCAGTATCTATAATATTGCCCTCGCAAAACCATATACCCAATACGATTGGACCACAGCTGAAAATAATATAGTGCGTTGCCCTGATGCAGCAAAAGCCTCAGAAATGATTGCCTTGATTGAACGTATAAAACAAGAAGGCAATTCGCTTGGTGGTACCATTGCTTGTAAAATCGAAAATGCGCCCGTGGGCTTAGGTGAACCTTTGTTCAATAAACTAAATGCAGAATTGGCCAAGGCCATGCTCAGCATCAACGCTGTGAAAGGTATACAATTTGGATCGGGTTTCGAAAGCACGCAACTTTTAGGGAGCGAAAACAACGACACCATAGCCAACAACAGCAACCACGATGGCGGTATCACCGCTGGTATTAGCAATGGCAAAACCATAGAATTCGAATTGGCTTTTAAACCTACCAGTAGCATCAGTCTTCCTCAAAACATGCTGAACACAGCGGGCGATTCAGAAATTATGTCAGTACCTGGTCGCCACGACCCCTGTGTATTGCCAAGGGCTGTTCCTATTGTAGAAGCCATGGCTGCATTGGTAATGGCCGACCAATATTTACTAAATTTAAAGTATATTAAATAAAATGACAGAAATATGACGTAACTTGCACGACTTTTGTCGTCTAACTTAACATCAGAATTAACTGTTAAAATGAAAAAATTATTTATTACACTTTCTTTGTTTACTGGTATCAATGCTTTTAGCCAATGTTTAACCGATTACTACCATCAACAAGCCATCAAAAACAATCCACAAATTGCTACTGATGCGGCCAACTTTTATAACAACCTACAACCAACAAGCGAGACCAAACGCGCCACTGTCTATGTGATTCCTGTAGTGTTTCATGTAATACATTTCAATGGATCAGAAAATATCAGTAAGGCTACAATTGAGGAACAAATTCGTTTATTAAACCTCGACTTTAGTTTAACCAACCCTAATAAATCAGCCATCAGAAGCCAGTTTAAAAACTTGGCGGCCGATTGCCAAATCGAATTCCGTTTGGCGAAAGTCGACCCAAGTGGCAATTGCACGGATGGCATTAACCGTGTCTACAGTTCACTTACTTTTAATGCAAGAGACAATGTAAAAGCCATTGCTGGTGCGCGTTGGGACAATAAAAAATATTTAAATATTTGGACCGTAAATTCAATCAACTCACAAGGTGGACAAGGCACAACATTGGGTTATGCCTATTTGCCAAGTGCTGTCAATCAAGGCTTATCTTCAATGGACGGCATAGTTTGCCGAGCCGATTGTGTGGGCACTTTAGGTGGCGACCCATTCTCATCAGTGGGCAGAACCTTAACCCACGAAATTGGTCATTACCTTGGCTTGTTGCACACATTCGAAGGTGATTGCACAGGCTCAGGCGATTATTGCGGAGATACCCCACCAGTAACTGGCACATTTGCCAATGCAAGTTGTCCTTCCAATGGCAACTCATGTACCAACGATGTACCTGATCTCGTTGACCAATGGGAAAACTACATGGATTACTCAGGTGGAACTTGCCAAGCCATGTTTACTCCAAATCAAAAAACCATCATGAACAATGGTTTTACAACTTATACCTTTAGAGCTAATTTAGTTTCTGCAGCCAATTTAAAAGCCACTGGTGTTGAACTTTCGAATGTTGCACCAAAAGCATTCTTCTCTAGCACTAAAAAAGTAGCTTGTGTTGGCGAAGCAATAACTTTTTACGACAATTCATGCAAGGGCCTTGTCAGCAGCCGTCAATGGCAATTTGCTGGCTCTAACACCTTGTCATCGAATAAGGACACCCCAACCATTACCTACAGCAAACCTGGCAAATACAATGTTACATTGATAGCGAATAATAGCATAGGTAGCAATACCCTTTCAGTTGACAATTACATTGAAATATTACCTAGTGCTGCCAATACAAAACCGGAATTGAAGGAAGGGTTCGAAAGTCCAACTTTTGCCACTACTTCTAACTGGAAAATTATTAGCAGTGGCACACCTAAGTATACAGTATCAGGCGCCCAAGCTTATAGCGGTTCATCATGCTTAGTAGCGCCAATTACCATTACCGAAGTGGCAACTCAAAAATACCAATTGGTATCGCCATCAATTGACATGCGTCCTCTAAAAGGTCTCAGCCCTAAAATTTCAATGATGGTTGGCTATGTTAAAAAAACCTCTGCTTCCTCAGAAAAATTGAGAATATTTTTATCGCGTGGTTGCAGCAGCGAATGGACACTTTTAACACTCAAGAGTTCAAGCGCCATGACCTATAATTCAGCAGTGTTTACTTCAAATTTTGTACCTGCAGATCAATCCCAATGGAAATTAATTACCAATAGCTTGGTGGGTTGCGAAAACGATAGCAATGTACAATTTATGATAGAAGTTGAAGCGGGTACTACCGGTGCTGGCAATCCAGTTTACATCGATGATATCAATATCAGTATGTACAACACTTCAGTTTCTGCGATTGATAAATCAATTGATTTGAATGTATTTCCAAATCCCACCAACGATCATTTAACCATTCAATACCAAAATACCTCGGGCAATACCGAAGTTTGGTTAGAAAACATTGAAGGTAAAAAAGTAGCACAAATTTCTGAAAGCAACACGCAAACAGGCGCCATTTCTATCGATTGGACCAAAGACCCAAACCTGGCAAACGGAATCTATTTCTTGCGAATCAAGGCCGACAATGGCTACATTAGCAAGAAAGTTATTTTCATGAATTAATCGAAATTCAACAATATTTAAAAACGGTCTGCACTTAATTGGTGTAGGCCGTTTTTATTTTTTACTGAAAATTGTTAATACCTTTGCAAACATGGCCAAGTACAAATACATCCAATTAATTCTAATGTGTTTCATTTTTTCGAAAATGAATGGCCAATGTTTAACCGACTTTTACTATCAGAAAGCCATTGAAAAAAATCCGCGCATTGAACAACAAGCCACGCAATTTTATCAATCCATTCAACATTTTTCAAATACCCAAAGGGCTACTAAAATAATTATACCAGTGGTGTTTCATGTCATTCATACCAATGGTGTTGAGAATATTAGCAAAGCCCAAATCGAAGATGCCATCCGTTTATTGAACCTTGCATTTAGCAACAACCATCCGAACAAAGGCAATATTCGCGCACCTTTTAAATCGATAGCAAGCAATTGTGAAATAGAATTCCGCTTGGCGAAAATAGATCCCAATGGTCAGTGTACCGATGGCATTAACAGAATCTACAGCCCTTTGCATTTAAGTGCTACAGATGAGGTAAAAAATATTGCAGGTGCGCGTTGGGACAATTCAAAATACCTAAACATCTGGACCGCTTCTTTTATCGATCACCAAACCCCTGGAGGACAAGGTGTAGCGGGTTACTCTTATTTACCATACAGTATCCAAGGCAGCAATGATCCTATTGATGGTGTCGTTATATTACATAATTGCATTGGCACCATTGGCACAGGCCGAGCCGATTTATTGGGTGGCACCTTAACACACGAAGTTGGTCATTACCTTGGCTTAATACACACTTTCAATGGCGGCTGTTTTGGCTCCGACTATTGCGATGACACCCCGCCTGTGGCCAATGAATTCACAAACGGTGGTTGTCCTTCCAATGGCAATTCCTGCAGCAGTGATAATCCAGACCTCATCGACCAATGGGAAAACTATATGGATTATTCTTCTGGCGCTTGCCAATCCATGTTCTCGAACGACCAAAGAGATATCATGCGTTCGACTCTTGCCAACTTTAGTTTTCGTGCTAACATGGTTTCTTTAAATAATTTAAAAGCAACTGGTGTTGAATTAGACAATCAAAGTCCGATTGCATTTTTCACAAGCAATATTCGAACTGCCTGTGTTGGTGAAGCGGTTACCTATTATAACAATGCCTGCAGAGCCATTACAACTTCGGTGCTTTGGGATTTTGAAGGGGCTAATTTAAATAGCGCTAACAAAGACACCGTGACTGTTAATTACAGCAAACCAGGCAAGTACAAAGTGAGTTTAAATGTTAGTAACATTTATGGTAGCGACTTACTAACTGCACCTGCATATATAGAAATCAGAGACCGTGTTGCACAATTAAAACCGGCCTTACTGCAAGGTTTTGAGGCACTCGATTGGCTCAATACTTCGGGCTGGGAAATTTGGGAACAAGGCGATGATGCCTTTAAAGTTGACCCCACTGTTGCCTATTCAGGTAGCAAATGTTTAATAGCACCTATTAATAACATGGCTTACAAATCGCAATTGTACGAGTTGGTAAGTCCGCCCATCGATTTGCGCCCACTCAAAGGCTTATCTCCAAAAATATCTTTGATGGCTGCCTATATCAGACAGAGCATTTCATCAACAGAAAAATTAAGACTCTACATGTCGAGGGGCTGTGGCGATGTTTGGGAATTATTATTTCAAAAAGGCGCCAACAGTTTGTCTTATAATTCGAGTGCTTATCAAAGCAATTTCAAACCAAAAAATAAAAGTGAATGGCAGTTGCTCAGTCATAATTTAAGTGTTTACGAAAATGACAGTAATGTGAGGTTCAAAATACAAGTAGAAAGTGGGGGTACCAATTCGGTGTATATCGATGATATAAACATTAGTAATTATTACAGCGGAATTATAGAAACCGAATACGCTTTTCAAGTGCAAATTTTCCCCAATCCTGCCAACCAATTTTTAAGCATTAATTATCAAAATGAATCGGGTACTACCGAAGTTTGGCTAGAAAATATGCTCGGACAAAAAATTGTTCAGGTGATTGAAGAACAATCTAAATGTGGCGCTATTGCAATAGATTTCAAACAAAATGGCACCGCTTTAAATGGTCTTTATATTTTAAAAATAAGAGCAAACAACCAAGTTATCAGTAAAAAGTTAATCTTTGCAAACTGATTTGAAAAATAACTATGCCAAAAAATCTTGTAATTGTAGAATCTCCGGCGAAAGCAAAAACGATAGAAAAGTTTCTGGGCAAAGACTATACTGTAAGGTCTAGTTTTGGTCATATACGCGACTTAGATAAAGGAGATGAAGCCATTGATATTAAAAATGGTTTTAAACCCAATTATATTGTACCTTCTGATAAATCGAAAGTTGTAAGCGAACTGAAAAAATTAGCGAAGGAAAGCGATATGATTTGGTTGGCATCGGATGAGGACCGCGAGGGAGAAGCCATATCATGGCATTTATTCGAGGTACTTGGCTTAAAAGAAAACAACACCAAGCGCATTGTTTTTCATGAAATCACAAAACCTGCGATTGAGAATGCAATCCTCAATCCAAGAACCATTGATAAGGATTTAGTAGATGCCCAACAAGCACGTAGAATTTTAGATAGACTCGTAGGTTTCGAATTGTCGCCAATCTTATGGAGAAAAGTAAAACCATCGCTGTCTGCAGGCAGAGTTCAATCAGTAGCTGTTAAATTAATTGTCGATAGAGAAAGAGAAATCAATGTCTTTAAATCGGTGAGTGATTTTAGAATTACAGCTGAATTATCAAAACAAGGTGATAATAAAATCATCAAAGCTGAATTGCCACAACGTTTCAAAACTGAAGCAGAAGCGCTCGATTTTGTAACCCTTGCCAATGGTAGCGAATACAAAATTCAAAATATCGAAGTAAAACCAGCACAGCGTAAAGCTGCCGCTCCCTTTACAACAAGTACACTTCAACAAGAAGCCAGTAGAAAATTGGGTTACCCTGTAGCAAAAACCATGTTGCTCGCTCAAAAATTATACGAG
>CANFUB010000067.1 GCA_947450015.1 Bacteroidota bacterium
ATTCACAAGTAAATTTAGGCCGATTGAAAAACAACATAGGTTATTCCAATGCCGTTGAATTAGAAAATCTTTCTCCACAAATTACCTATACCCATGCTTTTAACAACCTTTCCTTATCGCGCTTTTGGCGTTGGGATTTTCCTAGCAATGTAGGGCCTTACAAAAACCTTAGCAAAATCTACCGCTCGGTTTTTGAAACCGTATACCTTACTGAATTAAATACTGCCAATGGCAAACCACTCTTCAAAAAATACTTTAACACTTTCGAAATTAATTCGAAATACAAAACCAAAATTTTACGCAAAGATGCCTACTTCTTTTATTTAGGCTCTGTGAATTCCATTCAAAATTTTGCAGCACCATTCACCGTATTTTCTGAGAAAGCTTTGTTGCGAGCATACTATCATCAATTCGAAGGGTATGTAAAACTAGCACCAAAATTGGTATGGACGAACTACCTGAGCTTCGAACGTATTATCGCCAATTACAATACCCAAGTAGATGCTATTTCTAAACGCCCTAAAAATCAACAAGGGTTCTCTTTTGCAACCGGTGCCGATATTCAGCTAAGCAAAGGTGCTGGTCTATACATTCGTCAACGTTGGATGAATTACAAAGACAAGAGTTTTTCACTCGATCATTACAGAGGTTTTGAAACCACCGTTGAAGTCAAAATATTCTTTTAAAACCTATGAAACACACACAAAAGAAAAATATTAATTCCATTTCAAATAAAGCAAACATGCCTACTGTTAAAGTAAAATATAGTATAGGATTAACTTTGTTGTTAATCTTTTCATTGCAATTAAATGCGCAAAAGGACCGCAAACTCACCTTCGTAGGTGGTGCGCGTTCTATCCTTAACAACGGCCGCTTAATTGTAAACGATAGCATTCCTGATACCACTACTGTTAAACGCAATGAAGGTGGTTATGCCCTCATCGATTTAGGCGTGAATATTAAACCCAATAAAAATACAGAAATCATGGGTATGTTTAGGATTAAAAATAATTTCGGTGGTTTCTGGGGTTCGGGTGTTTCATTCGATGTACGACAATTATGGATTAAAGGTATCGTCGGCAATGTATTGCGTTATCAGCTCGGTGACTTGAATTTAAAACAAAGTAAATTCACATTATACAACCACCATGCCGACCAAATTGACAGCTTACCTGCTATCTTTAATTTGCAACAAAACATTGTAAACTATGAGCGTTTTTATATGAACAATAATACTTGGCGCATGCAAGGTGCCAATGTTGATTTCGGTTTAACCTTCTCTAAATTTTTGAAAGAAATCAATTTCACTGCTTTTCTAACCCGTTTAAACGCTACCAATTTTGCAAATGTTTCCGACCGCTTAATGAATGCCTACAGTGTGCAACTTGTAAAGAATAACCACTTGGCATTAACTGGTCATACAAATACCATTTTCGATGTGAATGGCACCACCAATAATAAAAACTTATTTAACAATTCTGTTAATAGTATTGAATGGAAATATGAAAACAAATTAAAAACCGATAATGCATATAGTTTTGCTGGTGAGTTTGGCAATAGTCATTATTACTACTCTGCTGATACTTTAGCTCCACGTTTAAGCGATTATTTTATCCATGCATTTGCGCAAATGAAACTTAAAAAAATGAATTTAATGGCCACTGTAGGTTATCTCAATGTGGGCGCAGATTTTAGAAGTATAGGTGCCCAAAGCAAAGATGTTAATTACAATGCACAGCCAGTTTATTTCAACCGCTATACGAATACGCAAGTTATTCGCCCTACCACTTTATTCGATGTTATCAGCAACGAAAACATATACAGTCGCACCATTAATAGCAATTTTATGAGTGGCAGTCAATTGTTCAACAATGTTTTACCTTACGGTTTGGCCACCTTCAACCGTGTGGGTGCTTACCTTAAATTAAATTATAAAAATAAAAAAGAATTAATGGCCAATGCTGAGTACTACAATCTAAGCGAGATACGCGGACAAGGTACAACAGCCCTTAAACAATTTGCCATCTATAAAGTGAATGTGAATGTTCCTTTTCACAAATTATTTAATTTGAAAAGAACCTTGTCCATTCAAGCTGCTACCAATATGCAAATGGCCAATCGCAAAGGCAACGAAGCCATCGAAGATGTGGATTTAAAAATGATGCAAACCACTGTGGGCTTGCGCTGGGAGTTCTCGCCAAACTTTGAATTAATTGGTGGAATGATCAATCAAACCAATAAAGGCAACGACTTTTCTGCCGATAGAAATGCTTATACAGAAGTCACCTATTTTCAATTGAACAATTACAACCTGACACAACAAATCACAGCGGTGGGTTTACGTTATAATTTTACACCTAAAATTTACCTATGCGCACTCTATCAGCAAAGCAATTACCAAGACAAAAAACAAAACAACGCCAATTTTAAAATGAACCAATTTGGCCTTATTTACAATATTATTTTATAAAAAAATGAAATACAAGATACATCTGTTCGCCCTTATTACCCTTGCGCTTTTCGCCTGCCGAAAAGATAAAAGCAAAGTCGATGGCCCCAGCATTACTGAAATATTTAGCGATTTTAAGGTAGCCGAAACCTTTAAATGCAGCAAGGATAGTGTGAACTTTAACAAAGGTGAAACCGCTTTCTTTACAGCGCGTTTTAATAAGATTGTAAAATGGACCATCACCATTCAAGGCAATACCTCTAAAGCAGTAAAAATTATCAATGGCGAAAGCAAAGTGATTGATGCCAGCAACTCCTCTTGGAATGGCAGCACTACTGTGTTCCCAATGTTTGCAAAAGAATTTTGTTTGGCTAAATTAACCATCAAAGATGTTACCGATTCTTTCACTACCAATGTGCGCATAAGCAATACCAAAAAATTAGAAGGTGTTATTGTAGCCGATTTTGAAACAGGGCTTAATGCCAAATGGACCCGCTTTGCTCAAAGTGGAGCCAACATGGATTTTCAAATTAAAACCGATGCCTTTGCTCCTCAAGGTAAATCCTATTTAAACATGGCTGGTACCGTGAATTGGGATTACCTCATTGGCCTTATCGATTTTCCGGCCAATGCTTACAGTGCTGCACCTACCTTACCTTTGCCTACCAATCCTGAATCGGTGTATTTTAATTGTTTAATTTATGGTGTTAACAATACCAACACCTCGCTTGTCTTATTTCAATTTAAAGAAGATGAAAATGGTGATGGCATTATTAATGCCAACAACGAAGATGAATACGATTACCAAATAACTGTTGATTGGGTGGGTTGGAAACTTATCTCTATAAGATACGCTGATATTGTAACCCTTGTTAATGGCAATCCTGCTGCGGCCAAAGGCAACGCCTTGCATAACCCAGATAAAATTGGAAAAATTTCGATGTTACACTTGGCCAATCCTAATAATGGTTTTGCAAGTTCTAAACTCGATTTAATGATGTTCACTTTGAATAAACCACTTGAACCTTGAGAAAAACTTATTTACATATCATCTGCCTCTGCAGTTTAGTGCTTTTCAATTTTTCTTGTAAAGACATTGTCACCGTTCAAAAATTAGACTTGTACGATGAAAAATTGGCGGTCGATACAAATTCCATCAATGGCTTTAATGCGACCACTATATTTGGCGATGACTATGACAAAAGTGTTTGGGTTTCGCCCGAAGTAGAATGCGTGCAGATGCGCTCAGAAAAAACAAATGTATACAGTGGCAATGGCGCACTAAAAGTAACTTGGAATAAAATCGCGGGCGGTTGTAAATGGATAGGCATAGGTTTTGGTTGGAACAATTGGATGGCCAAAGACATGCTCGATATTACCCAAATTGCGGCTGTAGAAATGCAAGTAAAAGCAGTGAAAGGTTCTTTCAAAAATTTACCCGTTGCTTTTGCATTCGAAGATTACTCAGGTGTGCAAGCTTATTATGGTTTCAGATATGAATTGGCTGCTGGTGAATTCAATGACAAAACATGGACCGCTGTAACCATTCCTCTTTCTAAATTCGAATTAGACACCAAAGATTTTAACCTCGAAAAAGTTAAACAATTCGTCATTCAATTAGAAGGCGATGGCGACATATACCTCGACAATATCCGATTTATTACGCTCAAATAATGAAACAACTGAACCTGTTTTTAACGGCCTTTTTTTTCTTTTCATACACTGCCTCGCATGCCCAAGGTGCTGCTAAATCTGTAAACATCGATTCACTCATTGGCCTTATGACCATTGAGGAAAAGGCTGGACAAATGACCCAAATCGACTTAGGTGTTATTGCCGAAGGAGGTATCTGTAATCTTAAAAATCCGCAAACGCTCAACCTCGAAAAATTAAAAACAGCAATTGCCAAATACCACATCGGTTCTATCCTCAATGTTGGTTGTGGAAGTGGTACCATTGCACTCGACAATTGGCATAAAATATTAGCCATGGTAGTGGCCGAAAATAAAAAAAACAGCCGCTTAAACATTCCCATTATTTATGGTATCGATGCTATCCATGGCGCCAATTATACCATGGGCGCAACCTTATTCCCTCAACAAATTGGACAAGCCGCAACATGGAATCCTACACTAGTGCAACAACTGTATGGCATTACCGCATACGAAACGCGTGCATCTGGTATTCCGTGGAATTTTTCGCCAGTACTCGACCTCGGTCGACAACCCCTGTGGTCGCGCTTCTTCGAATCATTTGGTGAAGATGTATTGTTGGCTAAGGCCATGACCAAAAGTGCTATCCGCGGACTCGAAGGCAACACACCAAACAGTCCTTATGCAGTGGCTTCTTGTATGAAACATTTCTTGGGCTATAGTATGCCATTGAGTGGCAAAGACCGCACCCCAGCTTGGATTAGCGATCGCGAATTGCGTGAATATTTTTTACCTACATTTCAAATGGCCATACAACAAGGAGCCAAAACAGTGATGATTAATTCAGGTGAAATTAATGGCACCCCTGTGCACACCAACTATGATATTTTAACAACGTTATTGAGAAATGAATTGGGCTTTAAAGGTGTGGCTGTTACCGATTGGGAAGATGTATACAAATTAGTGAATGTACACCATGTGGCCGAGACAAAAAAAGAAGCCGTGCGCATGGCCATTATGGCGGGCATCGATATGAGCATGACCCCCAACGATTTTGAATTTACCGAACTCTTGGTGCAATTGATTAAAGAAGGTGCCATTCCCATGGCCCGTATCGATCAATCTGTAAAACGCATTCTGCAATTGAAAGTTGATATGGGTCTCTTCAATGAAACACGTTTCAATAAAAGTTTATATCCACTCTTTGGTTCAACTCAACATGCCAACCTGAGTTATAATGGGGCTGCAGAAAGTTTAACCCTACTTAAAAATAAAGACCAAATTTTGCCTTTAAACGCTGCCAAAGAAACCGTTTTGGTATGTGGCCCAGCTGCGAATAGTTTAAACCTCTTAAATGGCGCCTGGACCCACACATGGCAAGGCATTGATACCCGCTTTAATACAGCAGGCAAACTTACCATTCAACAAGCCATGCAATTACAAATGGTAAAAACCAATTTCAATTATGTGCCAGGCTGCACCACCGATAGTATTATTAATATTGAAGCCTGTGTTGAGGCCGCTAAAAAAGTTTCTAAAATTATTGTGTGTTTAGGTGAAACACCTTGCACTGAATTGCCAGGCAATATTGATGATTTAAGTTTATCGGATCCTCAACAACAATTGGTAAAAGCTTTAAGCGCTTTACATAAACCAATCATTTTAGTGTGTTGTTTCAACCGCCCGCGTATCATTAAAAATGTGGCCCCATTGGCCGATGCTATTTTATATGCCTACCTCCCGGGCGATGAAGGTGGACGCGCCATTGCCGATGCCTTGTTTGGCAAAATTAATCCAAGTGGCAAATTGCCCTTCACTTACCCTGCCAATGTCAATGCTTTTGTGCATTACGACCATAAAAGCTCAGAAGATTTGGATGTCGATTTTTCTAACAATGCTTACCGTCCACAATTCGATTTTGGCTTTGGTTTAAGCTATACCACTTTCGAATACCAAACTTTTAAGATGAGCACCAATTCGCTGGGCGATAAAGATTCAGTAACTATAAGTGTAGTTGTTAAAAATACGGGCAGTCGCGAAGGCATGGAAGTGGTGCAATTGTATTACCATGATTTAGTTGCTTCTATTACCCCGTCTGTTAAAAAATTGGTAGCTTTTCAAAAAATAAAACTGTCCCCTCAAGCCAGTCAAACCGTTACATTCACTTTGCATAAAACCGATTTCTCCTTCATCAATAAAGGCTTAAAACGCGTGACCGAAAATGGTGAATTCGAACTCCTCATTCAAAATCAAAAACAATCTTTATATGTCCATTAGTCGCATCTTATATTCTTTGAGCCTTTGTTTGTTTTTAGCCGCTTGTAAACAATCGGCACCACCCGATATTAAACTACCTGACGAAAAAGGCAGCTTGTTTTTTTCTGGTTATTATTTCAATTATAAAAATGCGGATAACCCTGTAGGCCCTGGACCCAACCGCTTTGCAGGCAATGCAGAAAGTGCTTATGTAGATAGTTTAGGTCGCTTGCACATGAAAATTTTAAAGAAAAATAATTTTTGGTACAGCAGTGAAATCATCAGTGTAAAAGAATTTAAATATGGCACCTATACCTTTACTTGCGAAACGGATATAAGAAACTTTGATCAAAAAGTGGTGTTCGGTTTTTTTACCTGGGACGATTATTCTTTCCAAACCCAAGGGAATAGCGAAATTGATATTGAATTTGCAAAATGGGATGTGGCCAACGATACAAATTTAGTAACCTATAGCGCCCAACCCGTTATTTTCAGCAATCCTACACCTTATAAAGAACGTACTTTTAAACCTGCTATACCTACCAAATACATCAGTAAAACTGCCACCTACATGATGCGTTGGACTAGTGATAGCATTGCATGGGAAAGTTATGAAGGCGAAACCTATCCTGGCCCAAACAAAGTGTCGAAATGGAGTTTTAATAAAAACAATGTCCCGCGTTCTAAAATTGAAAATTCACTGACTTCAAACTTATTTGTAGTGCCGCAGCCTAGTGATTCAACCAATGTGCGTATTAACTTCTGGTTGCTCAATGGTGCAGCCCCGGTGAACGGTCAAAACCACGAAATAATCATCAAGAATTTTACTTATAAACCGTTATAAAAATAGTCAACTTAATTTACTAATTTTATAACTAATGTGCAATCATTAAGCGCACTGTTCCAACTTGGCTTGCCGTTCTAAAACGCACCATATAAATACCTGCTGGCCATTGTTCTGTGGTCAATACAAACTGTTTTACATTTGGCCAATACTGGGCTACTACCTTGCCATCCACTGTGCTTACCTCCACCCATTGTAAATGGTCTGTAGATTGCATTTGAACCGCCTCGTCGGCAGGATTTGGATAGACGCGCCACCCAGTTTTTTCTAACACATCTATGGTACCACTTGGTGCTTCTTTCTCTATTTTTATTTTGTATAAATTGCTTACTAAACCGTTTTGCGATTTCACTAAGAAAGGGATGGTATCCGTAAAATTATTAGTTGTAATTCCACTCTTTTGCGCTAAACCAATTACACTGGCTTTAGCACTATCGCTCAAAGTAAATACGCCAGTTAAGTTCGTTAAATCAGTATTAAAAGGAACTGTTATTTTTACGAATCCTCCACCCGGTATTTTGGTAATGGCCCCAGTATCTGCAGGACTCACCAAACAGTAGGTGAATAATTCAGCTTTATCGTTTTTCAGAACAGTGGTTGTAACATCGTAGACTTTATAAAAATTGGTATCCTGCGCAATCACTTTGTATTTTAAAATACTTTGGTAATTGTTGGCAGAACTACCACTAATTTGTTTCACATTTTGCACGTATGCTGTAGCACTATCACTAACTTTAAAATTGGCCACCAAGGCACTCAATCCACTGCCAAACGGCAAGGTTAAAGCCACGGTTCCCCCTGTAGTGCCAATAGTTGTAATGACCCCATTCACAGCAGGACTCTGTAAACTGTATTGCAACAAATCACACGACTGACTTTTTCCCATTTTAACATATACGATATACGTTTTTGTCACAGTTGTGTCCTGCGCTATCACTTGGAAAATCACTGGCGAGGTAAAATCATTCATGGTTACGTTGCTGTTCTGTTTAATATTCGACACCCTTGCGTTTGCACTATCACTCAAAGTAAACCACGCTTTAATGGCCGCTAAATTTGTTCCATAAGGCACTGTTAAATTCACATTGCCTCCACTACCCGTAGGTGTGATGGTGCCTGTAACAGCAGGACTCACAAACCCATAAGTTAACAAATCGCAAGCAGTATTTTTATTGGTATAAACCGTAACAGTATAGGTTTTGGTTAAGTTTAGGTCTTTGGCTTTGATGGTGTAAGTAACTACCGTTTTAAAACTATTTTTCGTGATGGCACTGCCCTGCAACACCGCTCCGATGTATGCCGTTGAGGTATCACTTAAAGTAAAAGTTGCCATCAGTGAATCGCGCTTGGTACCGTAGGGCACATAACAACTAATGGCACCTCCTGTTGGCGTTTGAGTGACAATATCCTTTGTACTTAAACCAGCAAAAGTATACGTCTTAATGCCCAAGAAAAATTGCGTTGAATCGGCTATGGCATTATTGGTATTGCCTACCAAATCCGCAAAGCTTGCTGCTCCAATATTGATATTTACTTTGCCATTGTTAATCGGACTAATTTTAGCAGTGTAAACCAAAGCACTTTGTTGTACAAAACTCGACAAGGTACCATTGCTTACTGCAATGTCTTTAACTTCAAAACCATCTAAAATTTCCGAAGCTTTAAAAGTGGCTGTAAAACTATTGCTCACTGTAGGCTTAGGAATACTAATGCTTAGTGTTGGTTTGGTTTTATCTATCATGATAGAATAATCCTCGCTTTGCCCATAACTTAAAGCACCACAGGGCGCATTCACTGTTGCAAAATCACTAACCACACGCAGTCGCAAAAACTTACCGGTTACTGTTGGATTTACTGGTATGCTAATACTGCAGGATTGTTTGCCCTTTCCACTGCCAATAGTACCCACCAATTCACCGGCATCATTCATCACCCCATTGTTATTAAAATCAATGTAAATTTTTGCATTCTCATTGTTATAGGTACCAGTTGTAACAGAGGCCGTATAGGTATTACCTGCTTTTACAATCGTGGCATTGTTACAGGTAAAATCTTCGTAACTGTAAGCCCCTGCATTCGATGATTTATCGATGGTATTAAATTCGAATCGGTAAATACCAATACCAAAACCACCTAAAATATTGGTAGTGGTTACACATGAAGCAGCAGTGCCTAAGCCAGCATAATTATAGGCTGCGCTTTTGGTATGCGAACCCTTTGCGTTGGTTACCGTTAAACTGATGGTATAATTGCCATAGGTATTAAATTGTACTTCAGCACGGTTCGATAAAGAATCAGTGCCATTAACATATGACCAGCCTTTGGCAGGCAGTATTTGCCACCTTCTATTGGCGGGCGAACCCATAGAATTGTCAACCATAATTACTGTATTGGCGCACGTTTGAGAACTTGAATTCTGTATTGTAAAATCGGCTACGGGTGGCACCGCACTGGTTTTAAATAAATCGGATTGCCAGATACCACGGCCATAAGTGGCAATGTGTAAGCGACTCTTGCTTGTGCCATCACTCATAATTTCCATATCTGAAATTTGTGCAACCGTTGGCATGCCATTCGAAAAATTAATCCAATTCTTATAAAATTTGTTTCTGTAATACACCCCAAAAGCCGTGGCTACATACATGCTAGAATCGTTTGATTTTTGATCCAATAAAAATTTAATCACAGTTACAGCTGGTAAATTTTTATTCAATAAACTCCAGTTGTTACCCTTATCGTTGCTTCTTAAAATGCGCGATTGATTCGTCACCACAATTACCAAGTTGCTATCATAATCGCAAGTTTCTATTTGCTTAATTTGTTCTCCACTATTGAATGGAAAGGACACAGTTGTATAATTAGGTGCAGTGGCATTAATATCATTGCTTCTGTATAAAAATTGTGTATTGTAAGCCATGTAGAAAGTGCCCTTAGAATTCTTCGAATAAGCCAATGCCCTTGGCGTTGTATTGCCGCTAATACTCGATATTTGCGACCAACTTACATTACTTGCAGGATTGGCTCTTAAATTTGTTGTGCGGTATAAATTAGTGGTAATTTCAAACAGCACATTGCTATCTTTCGGATGCACTGCATAGATACCACCTTGGCCATTGATACCAGCTGTTGCAAAGTTGGCAATGTTGCGTTTAATGCCCCCATTCTCGTACAATAGACTGCTATCAAAAGCATCGAAAGCAAAGTCGCCACCCCAGTCGCCACCGCGCACAGTATAAAACTTTTTATCGATGGCTACATCCATCCCATTGTCTTGTAAACCGCCAATAATATAATCGTTGTACAACACACTGTTGCCCATTTTATAAAATTCAGAGGCGCTTAAGCCATCTTCTAAAGTTGTCCATTTATTACCGCCATCAGTTGTTCGATCGATACCACCATCGTGGTAAACAAATAGTTTATTGCTATTAAAAGGCGAATATAAATAGCCGTGTTTATCGGCATGCACCCCATAAGCCCAAGGCGATTTCATAGTAAAATTCACACCTGCATTAGTCGATTTCCAAATGCAAATACCTGCTACAAAAATCGTATTGGCATCTTTTGGATCCACGGCTATGGCTAGGTTATAGGCACCTTGACCATCCATACTAGAACCATTGCTCGAGTAGCCCAATACATTGGGGGTATCTACCTGCAAAGTAAAAGTCTTGCCATTATTAATCGATTTATAAACCCCTCCAAAAGGACTGGTACCGCCACTTTTCCATACCACACAATACAATCGACTGGTATCGCTTTGACAAACGCCAATTTTTATACCCGCACAGGTAATGCTTGAATTGATATCCGATTGGGTCCAAGTATTGCCATTGTCGTATGAGCGATAGAAAAAAGTATTGGTAGCCGCATATAAAATGGTATTGCTTTGTGGGCGATAATACAAGTCGCGGTAAGATGTATTTACAGTGGTTTTCTTTGCCCATGTTTTGCCTGCATCGGTTGATTTGTAGATACCATTGAAACAAGCCGCAATTAAAGTATTAGTATCATTGGGTGTATAACGAATGTAAGACACCAATTGATTGCC
>CANFUB010000068.1 GCA_947450015.1 Bacteroidota bacterium
GACAGTTTAAACAAAGTGAATTGGGTGTTAAAAGACACCGTTCAAATTCAACCGAAAAAAGATACTGCAAGGTTTAGCTCTTACGGTATGCAGTTTAATTATTTTAAATTTGGCTATTGCAATATTGATAGAGAGTGGAGCCGTTTTAAAACATTTATTTCTAAATTTAGGATC
The DNA here is from genome assembly GCA_947450015.1 of Bacteroidota bacterium. Classification (GTDB taxonomy): domain Bacteria; phylum Bacteroidota; class Bacteroidia; order NS11-12g; family UBA955; genus JABMMZ01. Next base: position 175 of record CANFUB010000068.1, read on the forward strand.
AAGTTGCCAAGCGATTGCAATGATACCAATAGCACCGCCTTGTTGTTATTCAAGAACTATAATTGCTGTGCTTGGTGTAATTGGCTAACGGCCGAAAAGGCCATTGCAACGCACTATCAATTGCCATTGGGCGAAACGATTAAGGTGCTCGTGTATAAGAAAACAGGGCCCAAGGAAGACGATTTGGAATATGCCATCAAAGAAATTGTGCTGACCGATGATACCCAAATAGATTTTACCACATTGGTAAAATGCACGGGGCTAGAATTAGAAGGATTTATAAAAGCACTGTAATTATTTTTTGATAGAATTGGTAAAAGCCTTGTCCTTAAAAGGGCAGGGCTTTTTTATGACAACAGGTTCATAAATAAAAACTATTGGATAATCGGGCAATTAGTGTTTAATTGCAGTGTTTTTAGTGCAAAAAAATGAAGAAATTTATTTTATACCTTAGCTTTAGTTTGCTAAGCGTGGGTTTAAAAGCCCAAGATGATGAGCTTCTCAAATGGAATGTTTCTATTGGCGTAGGAGCACCTAACATGTCAAGATATTCTAGTTTTATAAATAAAACATTTAAAACCAAACCCGACTATAGTATCAAAGGGAAAGGGCCTTTTCATTTTAAGGTTGAATACCGCCCGAATTGGTGGTTAGGCGTTGGTTTAAATGTTAACCACAGCAGTTATACCATTAATTATACCATGGATAATTATTTGAATACTTCTACTGGTGTTTATATGCCAAATTTAATTACTATCAAAAATTCTAGTACTGCCTTTAATGTGCGTGGTAATTTACATTTGTTGAATCCCAAGAATTACGGTCCACAAGGTGATATTTATTGGGGAATTGGCCTAGGTTTTAAGGCGGGTAAATTAAAAGTAGGAGCCCAATATCCTGAAGCAACGCCTTCGATTTCGTTTCCGAATTTATGGCCCATTGGGATTGAAACCACCCTTGGAGTGAAATATTATTTGACACCTAACATAGGCGCTTATGCAGAGTTGGGTCTTGCCAAATCCATTATTCAAATAGGCGCAACGGCCGCTTTTTAAGCTGATTTAATTTTGTTTTCGATGGCTGTTGTAGAATAACCGGCAATAAAATCAATGGTTTCAACTTTACCACCATTCGATACCACGGTATGATAGCCTACGATCTTTTCAGGTTCATAGTCAGATCCTTTTACCAGCACATTTGGCACAATCGCTTCTATCAATTCAAAGGGTGTATCTTCATTAAATAAAATAACAGCCGACACACTTTCTAAAGCAGCAATCAAATAAGCTCTGGCTTCTTCATCTTGTATGGGTCTGCTTGGCGATTTGCCCAAACGCTTAACAGATTCATCGGTATTCACACCAACAATTAAGACATCACCTTTGTCGGCAGCCTTTGCTAAATAATCGACATGTCCTTTGTGTAAAATATCAAAACAGCCATTGGTAAAAACAATTTTCTGCCCCAATGCTTTTGCCTCTCTTACATAGGACAGTAATTCGGCTTTAGATTTTATCTTATTTTGAATGGTCGTATGGTGTTGCATTAAACTTTCGTTCTATAAGCCATTACCAAAAATGAAATGGTGCCGGCAATAATAATCATTAGTATATTACTAAAGAACAATACAATGCCAACTGCATTGGCTTGTATCAATGGTAAACTGAAAATTTGGAATAAGCCAATCTCTACACTTTTAATGGTAGCGATGCCGGCAGGTGCTGGTATAATAACGCCTAAACTGGTAAATACCAAAGTACAAATGCCACCCGTAACACCCAGTTGTGAGGTAAAATCAAAGGCTTGCAATACAAAGTAGGTCATCATCCAATAACAAAACCAAATGCCAATTGTGTAAAGAATAAATAGGATTGGTTTTTGAACGGTGAACACACTTTTTAAGCCATCCGCAAAACCTTGAATAATGCTTGCAATTTTACCGCCTCCACTGAATAATTTTTTAGATCTAAAAAGAAAAATAGCGACAGCGATTAGCACAGTTAAACCAATGATAATGGGCCCTTTTTTATCGGCTAATTTTGAAAGTACATTTTGGTCAATGTAATTGTACAAAAGATCGAACTCTAAAACCACAGCACTCGTAATCACAAGGGCTAACATGATTAAGTCTAAGATGCGTTCGCTTACTACGGTACCTACTAAAACATTCACTGGTATCTTGTCTGTTTTGGCCATTAAGGCACAGCGCGATACTTCGCCTGCTCTAGGTATGCCCAAGTTAACCAAATAACCACTCATGGTAGAATGGTAAGCATTGCTCAATTTGGTTTCATAGCCCATGGGCTTTAATAATAGTTGCCATCTCAAGGCTCTTAACAAAACGGCTAATACGCCACCCAAAACAGAGATAATTACAAAATGTATTTTAGCTGTTTGTATGGTTGTTTTAAATGCTTCGAAGTCGAAATTTTTCAAAATAAAATAAACAATCAATGCACCAACTGCTGCAAAGATTAAATACTTTATAATGTCTTTTTTACTCAAAGTTTGTTGAATTTATTGGGGAAAACCAACCATGGCTGGTGTTTTTTAGCTTCTTCAAAGTCCATTAAAGCAAAACTAATGATGATGATTTCATCACCAATCATGCCTCTGCGTGCTGCAGCGCCATTCAATCCTATAATACCACTGCCGCGTTCGCCTTTAATAATATAAGTTTCAATGCGCTCGCCATTGGTGTTGTTGACAATTAAAACTTTCTCGTTTTCTATCATGTTGGCTGCCTCTAGCAATGCCTCATCCACTGTAATACTGCCAATGTAGTTCAGTTCTGTAAAAGTAATTTTTACATTGTGTATCTTAGATTTTAAAACCTGTATCATCATAAATCAGCGGCAAAGGTAAAGAATTTGAAATGATAGTTCGGTAGCTGTCAACAATAAACCGTTTCATGTAGGGTTAAATCCGATGAATATTTGAAGAATTATTAGTCATATTAAAAGTGGAGGCAATTGGAAAAACAAAGGCTTTACTTTATGTTTGTCGACAAATCCACCAGAATATGTGCTCGAAAAAAATATGTTTACTTTTTTTATTGTTCAGCGTTTGTATACTTAATAATGCGCAATCTAAAAAGAAGGACAAACCTGTTGCAGAAAGCGATTGTAGACCCCTTATTGGCGAGCTACAGGATAAACGCAATACTTTAAAATTACTGAATTTTTTCACCTATAAAAATGAAAGTTGTCGCGCAATGGCCGTGCAAGCTTTTGGTTCGGTGCAAGATACCTTTGCGATACCAGCCCTTACGCAAATACTCACATCAGATATTTCAACCGTTGTTAGAACCATGGCCGCATACAGCCTAGGGCAGTACCGAAAAAGTAGTTTGTGTTCTGTCTTAATAAAAGCCTATGCCAATGAAAATGCACCAGTTGTTAAACGCTCATTGCTCGAGGCCATTGGTAAATGCGCCACAGCCGAAGCCCTGCCGTTTTTTGAAAATGTAGTAATAGGAAATACTGATACCGAAATAGGACAGGGTTATGCAAAAGGTGTCTTTTTTGCAGCAAGAAAAAACTTTAAAAGCGATGCCTGTTTGGAAAAGGTGAGTAAAATGGCTTTTGCCACCAAAGATCCTTTCATGCTATATATTGAAAGTGTTTTAATGCGTTCTAAAAATAAATTGCCTGGACCTTTGCCTTTGAGCAAACGCCCCATTGATGACAAAGCTTGTTACGATTCTTTGAAGCAATTTACTTCACCTTATCAAAAAGTAAAATGGTTCGAAAAATATGTACCTAGTAATGCGGTATATGATAGCATGGCATTTTCTAAAGAAGGTCATTTTTTTACGTCCTATTGTGTTGAGCAATCTTTGGCCAATGGTCCGACTAATCCTGTGTTTTTAAAACGCTGTTTAGAAAGCAAGAATTTGTCTTTTATTGCCATGGCAGTTGAGAAAATTCACAAGGATAGTGCATGGGAAGCCAATGGTGTAGATTTATTTTATTTAAAGAAATTACAAAGTAATATCACCATGCCCCAAGATTACGAAGCTTGGGTGGAGATTGAAAAAGCCGTATGCCAATTGGAGCATAGAAAATACCAATACTTGGCACCTGAATTTAATCACCCCATCGATTGGAAATACGCTAAGAAATTACAAGCCATAGAAAAGGTGCAAATAGTAACTACCAAGGGTACCATGGTGATGAGTTGCTATGTGCACGAAGCGCCCGGTTCGGTGGTTAATTTTCTAAAATTAGTTGACCAAGGGTATTACAATAAAAAATATTTTCACCGCATGGTACCCGATTTTGTGGTACAAGGTGGATGCCCGCGTGGCGATGGTTGGGGTGCTTTGAACTGGACCCAGCGCAGCGAGTTTTCATCGGTTTTGAATTATAAAAAAGGCTCGGTAGGCTTGGCCTCTGCTGGAAAAGACTCAGAAGGGGTGCAGTTTTTTATTACCCATGGCTTTACCCCAAGTTTAGACGGGCGCTACACCATTTTTGGTGAAATTACCCAAGGCTTGGATATCATCGATTTGTTGCAAATTGGCGACATGATTATTAGCATACAAAGAATTCAATAAGAAGGCAGTATTTCGCTTATTTTTGCAGTCAATGAACGCAATTACACATACTGAAGCCGAGATATGGCAATTGTTAGAGCAAGTTTGCGATCCCGAAGTACCTGTGCTTACGGTTGTCGACTTAGGTGTCATAAGGCATGTAGCCATTCATAACAATGTGGCCGAAATTACAATTACACCTACTTATAGCGGCTGCCCAGCGATGAATGCTATCGAAACAGACATTAAGATTTTAATGAGTTCCTATAATATTCCGGTGACTATTAATACGATTTTATTTCCAGCCTGGACAACAGATTGGATGAGCGAAAAGGGCAAGGAAAAGTTAAAAGCCTATGGCATTGCACCGCCACAATACCAAGTGAGCAATGCTTTGTTCAGCACACCTCAAAACATCGAATGCCCTTTGTGCAGCAGCACCAATACACAACTCATCAGTGAGTTTGGAAGTACGGCTTGCAAGTCGCTTTACAAGTGCAACGACTGCCTAGAGCCTTTCGATTACTTTAAATGTTTGAAGTAATAATTTAGTTTAGAACACCTTCACAGGCTGCTTTTTTTATATTTCATTGCTATAATTATTTGGCTTTTATTTGCATAAAATTCGCCATTCATGAAATATTTGCTTACGCTTACTGTATTGCTTTCAATATTGTTTTGCAATACTTCCATTGCACAAACTTATAAAGTAAAAACGGGTCCCAAAATTTACATTTATAAAAAAGGAACTTACAATTATTACATAGGTTACGACAGTTTGTATTATTACTTTTTTTCGAACCATCCACGTACAAAATACAAGAACAGTATTTTAAGGATGAGCAGAACCACCAAAACCATTGCCTCTAAAATCCCATTAAAGTTCCCAGCCAAAAAAGAATTTTCTACAGGTGCCTATATGGAAAACAATGTGATAAAAATACATACCATCGATAGAAGGAGTAGAAAGGATATGTCTTTTAATTATTATGAAATGAATCCAAAAAACGGGCAATTGCTGGTACAAAAAAAGAACGCCTTTGAACAACAAATTGGTATATCTTATGATAATGTAGCAATAGAAGTTAAAACCAAATCGGCCAGCGTAATCATGAATTACAATGATTTGTTCGAGGTTAAGAATGGCCTTTATTTTAATACGAATCCAGCTGAACGCGATGAAAAGTTGAAAGACTTGATGCGCGCCAAAAACGATTTTTCATACAATTTTGAATATAATATTGAATCGAACCTTGAAATACCATTTTTTAGAAGCAATCTCAACAAAATTAAAATCAGTCATCCCAAAGTTTCAGAAAAATATGGGTTAAGATTAGACCAAGGCAAATTGGCGCTCGAGCTTCGAATCATTGATAGCTCTGCCAATGGACTTGTGCTTATTGGCAAATATTTCGAAGATAAAAAACAAAGGTCCACCTTTGGATACTTCTACCAAAGACTAGGCATTGATTTAAAACCCATTGGCGATATTGTGTATTCCGAACAGTTTACAAATTATTTAGAAACAAATAAAATTGAAGATTATCCTGAATTTATAGGCATGAAAACACCTTTACAAATTAGCAGGTGCTTCGTAAAAACTGATCAATTGGGCTATGTGTTTTTATATGAAGACCAGAATAGCAAATCGGGTACCAACATCGTTTCTACCTATAGCACCACTGGCTGGTCGAGTTCAATGCAGTATTTTAAAAATTACACACGTAAAAATATATACATCACCCACTTTAATGCAGATGGTAAGGTTACCAATAAAACCATTTACCTAGATCGTAAAGGGGATGAAACAAGCTTACTTTCCTTTATCTGTGAAGTAAAAGGCAACCAACTCTATTTTCTGTTTTACGACCATTCAGATAATCTTTCGAAGGCCATGACGGATGCGAATGTTAAACAACTTTATTTTATGAAGCATGCTGTCTTGACAACCTGCAGCCTCGATTTAACAACCAGCGAATTGAGCAATAAAAAGGCCCTTGAAATGCCAAAAATGAAAGTGTTTTTGCCAGCGGTTTCTGAAATTGATGCTGTTGTAGACGAGCATGACAAAGTGCATTGGATCTATTTAGCCCATAACAAAAGACACGATAGAATCTGTCTTTATGAATATTGTCTAGAATAGCAATACCCTATCGTCTCACAATCACCACATGGTTTCTTCGGTGCGCAGGCTTTACTACCACTACCTTGGCTGGGCGTGGTTTTTTAACCACTACTACACGGTTTCTTGGCTGAACTGCACATGCATTTAGGCCAATGCAAAAAATTAATAAGAGGCCGAAAATTTGGAGCACTTTCATAATCAATAAGTTTTAATGTTTAAACATTAGACTTGAATTATGAAATTGGTTGCTTCTCAACTTTTGCGTTGATTTTTTATCTCAGATTTCTGCGTTTGTTGTACCATTCCGAAGATTGATCTGAATTGGAATTTTCAGTTATTTCAGAACTACTGTTTTGATTTTCGAATAAATAAGAGGCTGCAATTGCCAATGCTTTTTCTAGATGCTCATCAGATGTTGGCATTAAATACTCCGGCTTAAAATAATTGTCGATGAATTTCGTATCAAAATTTCCTTTTCTAAAATGTTCATTGTCCATTACCCAATTGCCAAAGCCTAAGGTATTGGCAACCCCTGCAATGCGGTATTCGCTAATGGCGCGTTTCATTTTTTCAATGGCATTCTCACGTGTATCGGCCCAAACAATCAGTTTGGCAATCATGTTGTCGTAATAAATTGGAATTTCCATGCCTTCTTCCATGCAATCATCTACACGAATGCCCGGTCCTTGCGGTACGCGGTAAGTGGTTAAGGTGCCAATATCAGGTAAAAAATTATTGCTTGGATCTTCTGCACAAACCCTTAGTTCTAGCGCATGTCCATAGATAGATAAATCTTCTTGTTTAAAGCTCAAAGGATGACCTTCGGCTACGCGAATTTGTTCTTTTACCAAATCTAAACCTGTGATAAGTTCAGTCACCGGGTGCTCTACTTGCAAGCGGGTATTCATTTCTAAGAAATAGAAATTTAATTTTTCATCGAGCAAAAATTCAACTGTGCCAGCTCCACTGTATTGTGCAGCTTTGGCAACATTCACAGCGGCCTCGCCCATTTGCTTTCTCAATTCAGGCGTTAACACCGCACTTGGTGCTTCCTCTACTAATTTCTGATGTCTGCGTTGAATACTGCAATCGCGCTCGAATAAATAACAAACATTGCCATGGTTATCGGCCATTAATTGTATTTCGATATGGCGAGGAGCGGCCACATATTTTTCAATAAACACAGCATCATCGCCAAACGAGCTTAGGGCTTCGCTTTGGGCCATGTGCATTTGACTTTCGAATTCTTCAACATTGTTGACAATGCGCATGCCTTTTCCACCACCACCTGCACTGGCTTTAATTAATACAGGGAAACCAATTTGGGTAGCTACAACTTTGGCTGCTTCAATATCGGTAATGGCTTCTTTTAAACCGGGCACCAAAGGCACCCCAAATTTTTCAACCGCCTGCTTACTAGCAATTTTACTGCCCATTAAATCCATGCTGTAGGCACTCGGTCCAACGAAAATAATGCCTGCTTCGGCTAATTTATTCGCAAATTCTGAGCGTTCACTTAAAAATCCATACCCTGGATGCACAGCATCAATGGCATTGTTAATACATATTTCAATGATTTTATCGCCTAACAAATAGCTTTCGCGGCTGGGCGGTGGTCCTAAATAATATGCTTCGTCGGCATACCTTACATGCAGTGCATTGCGATCGGCATCGCTATAGACAGCCACTGTTTTGATGCCCAATTCTCGGCAAGTGCGCATGACTCTTATGGCTATTTCGCCTCGGTTGGCTACTAATAATTTCTTAATTGTATTCATTCTAAAAATCGCTGTTGAAAGTAAATGCAAACCTATATAAAAAATGGATAATAATTAAGTCTTATCATTTTACAATTTGAATAATTACATTTTCTATGAAAAAAATAATTAATTTCGCATGCTTATAACATTTTGGCACATATTTCGTTTAACCTCTATCAAAAGTTTATAATAGTCATACCATGAAACTTAAAATAATATTGTTCTCGGCAATTATGGCCATTTCAGCCATTGCTTTGAAGGCGCAAAAATTTGGTTATGTAGATACCGATTATATTCTCGGTCAGATGACAGAATATAGAGGTGCTCAGAAACAATTAAATGAAATTTCTCAGAAATGGGAGTCGGATTTAAAAATCATGAAGGATGAGGTTGATAAACTTTATAAAGATTACAAAGCAGAAGAAATCCTTCTAAGTGCTGCGCAAAAAAAAGAAAGAGAAGATGCCATTGTTGCCAAAGAAGATGCCATGAAAAAATTTGAGCAAGAGAAATTTGGCGTAAATGGTGAATTGTTCTTAAAGCGCAAAGAGTTAATCAAACCAATTCAAGACAAAGTGTTTTCTGCGGTACAAAAAGTAGCCAAAGACAATGCCTTGGATTTTATCTTTGATAAATCGGCCAACATGAACATCTTGTTCAGCAACCCTAAATACGATCGTAGCGATGATGTGCTAGATGTATTAGGTGTAACACCAACAGAAAATAAAAGCGATCGTTAAACGGCCGTGTATTAAAAATAAATAAATAATCTATAGTAAAATGAGTAAAAAATTAATGATGGTGTTAGCCATTGCTGTATTAAGCGTTGTAACCCCAAATGTTTTAAAAGCCCAATCAAAAGTTGGTCATGTAAATTTTCAAGAAATAATTTTGTTAATGCCAGAATATACTATGGCAGCTACTGAATACGATTTATACCAAGCAGCCCTAGAGGATAATTTGAAACAAAAAGAAGAACAAATTTTAGAGGTTCAAAAAAATTACCAAATGGAAAGCCAAAAGAAACCAACGCCCAATAAAACAAAGTTGGATATCTACATGAAATTAAATGAAACCTACCAACAAGAGTATCAAATGATGCAACAATCTACCCAAGATAGTTTAAAAGCTAAAATGGCCGAATTGGTAGCGCCTATTAAAAAGAAAGTTGAAGCAGCAATTGCAGAAGTAGCAAAAGAAAAAGGCTATTCTCATATTATTGACAATAGCTATGGCACTTTAATATATGCCGACGAAGCCGATAATATTGATGCTGCTGTAAAAGCAAAATTAAGAATCAAAGAAAAGCCTGCAGCCAACCCAGCTGCTGGTAAGCCAAACTTAACACCTCAGCGTTAATTGGTTAATAAAATCACTTTTTCACCTAAGCCCACTCACCCAATAGGAATCTTTGATTCTGGGGTGGGCGGACTTACAGTGGCAAAAGCGATAACCGAATTGTTGCCAAACGAAAACATCATTTATTTTGGCGACACGGCCCACATGCCTTATGGCGAAAAGTCGCCCCATGCCATTAAATCGTATGCCGAAAAAATAGTTGAGTTTCTAATTGCTCAACCTTGTAAGCTCATTGTTATTGCTTGCAATTCGGCTTCTGTTACAGCTTTTAAAAGGGTTCAAAAATTATTGCCGCAAAAGCAATTTGTCATCAACGTTATCGATCCAGTAGTGCAGCATTTGGTAGCCGAGGGGCACCATAAAAACATTGGTTTAATTGGTACTAAGCGCACAGTTAGCAGCGCTGTTTACAAGAAAAAATTCGAACAAATTGATCCTAGTATTCACCTTAAATCATTGGCTACTCCGCTTTTAGCGCCCATGATAGAGGAGGGTTTCTTTAACAATAAAATTAGTAAAACGGTTGTTCATTCCTATTTAAACAATCCCCACCTCAGTAAAATCGAAGCCATCATATTGGCTTGCACCCATTATCCCTTAATTATGAATGAGATTAAATCATATTACAAAGGCGATATAGAAATTATTAATTCAGCAGAAATTGTCTCGCATGCTGTTCAACAATTCTTAAAACAGAATTATCTGCTCAATGTCTCAAAAAAATCACCAAAACATGAATTTTATGTTTCGGATTACACAGAATCTTTCGAGCAAACTGCCAAAATTTTCTTCGGAACTAAGCTTCAACTGAAGGAAAAAAATCTTTGGAAGTAAATTTAACTCCTTATTTTATAGTTAATTATAGTAATTAGCAATTGCCTTGCAGCATTTTAATGTTTGGTCTTGTCAAAGATTCGAAAGCCTTTATAATGTTGTTGTTAATTAGATATGTTAAGTGTGTGTTAAAAAATGTCATCATTGGGTGGGCAAGTTGTATACTTTTTTCCATTAACCTGTTGTTTATTTGCTCTAAGCTAAATGCCCACCCATTCATGACTTCATACCCCAACTTAAAAACAATCATTATTGATGATTTTCATCCAGTATTGTTGGAAACACTTGAAGCAAATGGAATTCCATTTCATTACCTGCCAGACATTAACGAAAACGAAGCCATTCAAGCCTTGCCTCATTACGATGTGGCGGTTGTTAGAAGCAAAGTGCAATTTACTGCTCAGTTAATCGACCAATTGCCCCAATTAAAATGCATCGCCCGCGGAGGTGCTGGCATGGA
>CANFUB010000069.1 GCA_947450015.1 Bacteroidota bacterium
CTAATTTATGTAAATGATCTTGAAATTTACAGACCCCAACTAATTCGCAGTGGACAGCAAGAAGGTTTAAGTTTTATTAATGGTGATTTAGTGAGTGCTGTGTCTTTTTCGGCCGGTGGTTTTGAAGCAAAGTATGGCGATAAATTATCATCGGTATTAGATGTTAAATATAAAACACCAACCAAAACGGCAGGTGGATTCTCGGGCGGCCTATTAGGTGGTTCGGCCTATATAGAAGGCATTAAAACCATTGACGACCCCATGCGCAAGGGCGTAAAATTTACACGTTTCACTTATTTAATTGGCGCGCGCTACAGAGGCAATAAAAACATTTTAAACTCAACCGATGTGGTGGGTTCTTATAAGTCGAGGTTCAGCGATTTCCAATCTTTATTTGTTTACCATTTAAACAGAAAGAATCGCATTGAGTTGTTAATTAATCTTGGTCAAAATCGCTACAAACTTGAACCAGAATTTCAACAAACAACCTTTGGTACCTTGGCAAATGCCTTGCAATTAAGCATAGGATTCGAGGGACAAGAAATCATGGATTATAATAGCGCCATGTCGGGCTTATCATATATCCATACCACAAAAAATACTGAGTTAAAATTCATGGCATCTGCATTCGTTTCGCAAGAGACGGAGCATTATGATATACAAGGGGCTTATGAAATAAAACAGGTTGACAATAATTTAGGCTCTAGTAGCTTTGGCAATGCTTCTACCCTTTTAGGTCTTGGCTATTTTATTAACCATGCCCGCAATGATTTGTACTTTACTGTTGCCAATATCGCACACCAAGGCATTAAAAAAATATTGGTAAATGGCAAAACAACTCGCTTGTTGTGGGGCGTAAAATACCAATCAGAGGTTATTCACGACCGTTTTAAAGAATGGAAATACAGTGATTCGAGTGATTATAACATGGCACGCAATGCCCAGTTCAATAAGACTTTAGAGATTACTGAATATATTAATTCCAAAACAGATATTATTAATCATAAAACCTCTGGATTTGTGCAATATCAAAAAGGGTTTGGACAATTTAACCAAGTGAATTTAACGGTTGGCACCCGTTATCACTATTCGAGTTTAAACGAGCAATCTTTAATCTCACCAAGAGCACAATTGTACTACGAACCAAACAGGGCCTTTAATGCGAGACATCGCTTTGACAGCACATTGCGCAAGAAAAACACTTTGATAAAATTTGCATTTGGTTATTATTACCAACCGCCATTTTACAGAGAGATGCGCAACTTTGATGGACAAATTAATACTAACCTGAAAGCACAGCGCAGTATCCATGGTGTATCGGGCATTGAGTTTGGATTTACAAAATGGGGGCGCCCTTTTAAATTTATGTTAGAAGGTTACTACAAGCAATTGGATTACTTGGTACCCTATCTTTTAGACAATGTGCGCATACGCTATTACGCATCGAACACCGCGCGTGGTTATGCAACGGGAATTGATAGCAGGTTGAATGGTGAGTTTATTAAAGGCATTGAAAGTTGGCTCAGCTTAAGTGTTTTAAAAACTGATGAGAAAATCATGTACGTTAAAAATGGCAATTCTATAGAATCACCTTTTTTGCGCAGACCAACCGATAGAAGGGTAAGCGCTTCGATCTTGTTTCGCGATGAGTTAAATCGCAATCCAGATTACCGCGTGAATTTAATGTTAAGTTATGGCAGTGGTTTACCTTATTACTTAGGTGGCGATGCACGTTATAAAGAAGGCAACAGATTGCCCGCATACAGAAGAGTTGACATTGGCTTTAGTAAAATATTGTTAGGCGGACAAAGCGAAAAGCAAAAACTTTACGCCAAAAAACACGAAAAGACGGCAACAAAATTCGAAGCCTTAGAATTGGGTGTTGATGTTTACAATCTTTTACAGATCAACAATGTGATTAGTTATATTTGGGTGAAAGATTTCCAGAACAACACCTATGGGGTGCCGAACTATCTAACAGGTAGAAGGCTGAATGTGAAATTGATTGGCAAGTTCTAATTAATGCACATCAACCCAACGCAAGCGCAATGTGTCTTTCAAAAATTTACGCGCGTTTATAAACCCTTACGTAATCAACAACAAACTGATTGGTTTGAAAACCATCATGGATGTAGTTAAGGTAGCGGTGATCGAAGCTATTGTTAATGATGATCACCATTTCATCGTCTAACCACTTGCGCAAACGCTTGTTCACTCTGATATAATTCACCAATTTACCATCGGTATAGAATTTAATAAACTTAGGATCCCATTCGCAAGCATACACATGAAAAACACTATCAGTGTTATTGGGTAAATTTATTTTTTTAGACAAATAACCACGCGAGCGTTTGCCATCTTTGCCAAAATGAATGGTAGCATATTGGTTATGGATGGTTCCCTTATCTTTCTTCCCATACATTTCAAAAATATCAATTTCTGGTGGCCAGCGGTGCGCGCCTGTAAGCCAAAAGGCTGGCCATGTGGCCGGACCAGAAGGATTCATAGAACGGATTTCGAAGTATCCATATTTTTGACTGAAGGACACATCGGAATTGATTAAACCAACTGCAAAAGGAATGGTGAAGGTGGTATCCTCTTTTACATACGTTTTAGGACTGTATGAACCGCCTAAATACAAATAGCCATTTCTGGTTTTTATTTCATTGTTTGAATAATATTGGTGTAAATAGGCGCCATGGTATTCGCCCCAAGGCTGTCCTTTGCGCCATTTACGGGTATCAAGTGTATCAAACTCATCTGAGAAAGTGAGCGTCCATCCTGGTTTAAAAGGTGTTGTATCATTTTGCTTTGTTTCAGGTTTATTGAGTGCATAGCCGGTTTTTATTATACCATTGCGCACACTTAAATGGTTCTTAAAATAAAAGAGTTTAATAGGCCTTTTATTTTCACCTAGTGAATCATTTACATTTTGCGTGAAACCAGTGATGAATGCAAAACTAAGAAAGACTGTTAGAAAGACTTTTATTCGCATTTTTAAAATAACCAAGCCCCCATTCTAATTGAAACAATTGGTGAAAAACCTGTAAAACCATAATCTAAATTTGAAGTGTGGTAAGTTCTGTAATCATCTATGGCTTTGGGTATGTTTGCATGATTATATGCCACACCAAGTCCTAATTCAACAAAGAATATTTTTGGTGAATAGTTAAATACAAATTGGGCATCGACTGCTAAGCGTTTAAATTTTTCTTTGTGCACCTCTACGATATAATGGTAAAAAGGAGGTTGATCATACACATAATCATTCTCATAAAACCTTAAATTGTAATTGTAATAATTGGCACCAAGGCTAGCATATACTTTCCACAAATTATTGGTGCGGTCGCCCAATTTCATTCTCGCCTGCCCACCAAAACCAACACCTTGTATTTTATCCGATGCTTTTTTCATAAAAGCCTCTTCGAAAGGTCTCACATTTCTTTTTTGTTGTGCATTGGTATAGCCATCGGTTAAGTGTGCGCCAAGTAGCAATTGAAATTGTCTATCAGGTGTGCTTATCAAGCCATCGAGTTCGAAACATTGATATGGAAGCTGTGCAAAATTTCCAAGCAATGCAAAGACTGTTGAATCTTGTGCTTTACAATTTTGGATGACAAAAAGGGCGATGATGATGCTGATTTTCTTCATTTGATTTCCCCTTTCGCAGTTAATTTATTATTAGCGTAAGCAAATCCAAAGATGGTTTTTGAATTCGATGTATACAGTCTATCGCCTATACAAATACTGGTCGTCATATCGTTCACTGGATTAAAACCATCAAAACTACTGATTATTGGATTGGCATCGTTGAGGTTACATTTATTGACCTTGTTATTCATAAAAAACAAAATACTGTCTTGGTATAAGACAAATGAACTTGCATTCAAATTCGACAAAGCACCTTTTGTATAAGCGGTAATTGTATTCTTAGCATTATTAAAAACATAGGCGGATAAAACGCGTGATTCGGCATTTGAATAATAGGTTCTTACGTTTGAAAGAAATCTATTGTTCAATAAAATCATGAGGGTATCTTTTAATATAAGATCACTGGTGGTATAGCTGTTGTATAAATAATTTGTTTTTGTCACCTCCGTTAATGTGCCGGTATTACTCATTTTATAAAGCACTAAATCTTGGTTAGAAATGGCTAAGAATGAATCCTTCACCATGATTGAATTGTATTTTGAGCGGTTATAGGTATTTAATATTTTTATTTGATTCCCATTGAAATCATAGGCTGTTACATCATTTACCTTATTAAGAAATAAATTATTTTGATTGATGCCTATGAGGCCAAAGTTTAAACTGTTGGGTGAATTGTCGGTTTGTAATTGAGGACCAATATCCTTTTTGCCACAGGCCAACGCACCAAGCAAAAGCAAACAGAAGATGAGATTTAATTTCATATTTTTTCGTAGCTAATGATGGTGGTATTCGGAGGCAACTCTTTTAGTTTGTTATGCACTTTCAATCCATCAATTGTTTTGATGGTAATATCAAAAGCATTGGCTTCGCGTTTTAAAATAATAGGTGCAGTGATGGTATTAAAATCGATGGTTATAAAGTCGCGGTAATTATTCGCATACACGGTGTTGCCTTTGACTTCAAAATCGATACAAGCCGGTATTTGGTAAAAGCTTTTTTTAATCGGTAGGTCGGGATTGCTCACATCGATGACATGAATACCTAAACCATAATCTAAAGCGAGCAGATAATTGCCCATTTGGCGCATAAGGGTAATGGTTTTATTCTCTTGGGCTGGCAACAAGAACACATCGGTGGTCAGTTTTGCATTGTCCATCAGTACTGGCTTATAGGCCGAATAAATCACTTTGTCATCGCTTGTTGAACAAGCTGATATTGAAAACAGCATGCACATTAAACTTATTCTGAAAACGTATTTCATATTGCTATCAAACTTACCATCTTAAAAACAAAAAAGCAAGTATCCTTTTGAATACTTGCTTTTTCAATTGAGTCGTTTTATTGGTTTATTTACCAGTCAAATTCGCAGAGAAAAACTCTCTGTTCATTCTAGCGATATTACTTAAGTCGATACCTTTAGGGCACTCGGCACTGCATGCACCAGTGTTGGTACAGCTACCAAAGCCTTCGGCATCCATTTGATTCACCATGGCCATTACACGCATTTTAGCTTCAGGCTGTCCCTGTGGCAATAAAGCCAATTGCGACACTTTAGCAGACACGAATAACATGGCGCTGGCATTTTTACAAGCGGCAACACATGCGCCACAACCGATACAAGCGGCACTCATAAAGGCCTCATCAGCGGCTTCTTTACCAATTGGTAAATTATTAGCATCTTGAGCATTACCTGTATTTACAGAAATAAATCCACCTGCTGCAATGATTCTATCGAATGCTGTTCTATCAACAGATAAATCTTTGGTTACTGGAAAAGCACCTGCTCTCCATGGTTCAACCACAATGGTATCGCCATCCTTAAACGAACGCATGTGCAATTGACAAGTAGTTACACCAGCCAAAGGACCGTGTGGACGGCCATTGATGTGCATGCTACAACTTCCACAAATACCCTCGCGGCAATCATGATCGAATGCTATAGGATCGTCACCTTTGGTGATCAAATCTTCATTTAACACATCGAACATTTCCAAGAAAGACATATCAGGAGAAACGTGATCTACTTTATAATCCTTTAATTCACCTTTGGCTTTGTTATTTTTTTGACGCCAAACTTTTAAATTAATTTTCATTTTTGCTAATTATTTTTTGTTTAATAAACTTATTCCTTATTTGTAGCTTCTTGCTGCAATTTTAATGTTCTCGAATTTCAATTCTTCTTTGTGTAATTTCCATCCGTCTTCTTGGTTTTCCCAAGCAGATACAAATGCAAAGTTCACATCATCTCTTAATGCTTCACCTTCGTTAGTTTGGTATTCTTCTCTGAAGTGACCGCCACAACTTTCGTTTCTTTCCAAAGCATCTTTACACATCAATTCGCCTAATTCGATAAAGTCGGCTACACGGCCTGCTTTTTCTAATTCTTGGTTGAATTCATTGGCTTCACCTGGAACCCTTACATTGCTCCAAAACTCTGCTTTTATTTGTTGTATTTCGGCAATTGCAGATTTCAAACCTTCTGCATTACGCGCCATACCACATTTGTCCCACATAATTTTACCTAAGCGTTTGTGATAATGATCGACAGACTTAGTACCTTTTATGTTTAACAATTTTTGAATTTTATCTTCCACTTCTTTTTCTGTTGCAACGAATGCAGGGTGATCGGTTGAAATGGCTTTGGTTCTAATCTCATCGGCTAAATAATCACCAATGGTGTAAGGAATTACGAAGTATCCATCGGCCAAACCTTGCATCAAGGCAGAAGCACCTAATCTATTCGCACCATGGTCGCTAAAGTTAGCTTCACCTAAAGCATATAAACCAGGAACGGTTGTCATTAAGTTATAATCCACCCAAAGGCCACCCATTGTGTAGTGTACTGCAGGATAAATTTGCATTGGCTCTTCATATGGATCAACACCTGTGATTTGTTTGTACATATCGAACAAGTTACCGTATTTCTCTTTAATAACACCAGCACCAAACTCTTTTAATTGCGCTGCTGTTGGGTTTTCAATCCCTTTTTTAGTGGCTTCTGTTCTACCGTATTTCTCGGTCATGTTATAGAAGAAATCTAAATACACAGCCTCACCTGTTGCATTTACACCATAACCAGCATCGCATCTTTCTTTAGCGGCACGACTGGCCACGTCTCTTGGCACTAGGTTACCAAAAGCAGGGTATCTTCTTTCTAAATAATAATCTCTGTCTTCTTCTTTAATTTGGGTTGGACGCAAAGTGCCATTTCTCAATGCTTCTGCATCTTCTTTTTTAGCAGGCACCCATATTCTACCATCATTTCTCAACGACTCCGACATCAACGTTAACTTTGATTGGTGGTCGCCAGAACGTGGAATACAAGTTGGGTGAATTTGTGTATAGCAAGGGTTGGCCATGTAAGCACCGCGTTTGTGCGCTTTCCAAGCAGCCGTTACGTTGCTACCCATTGCATTGGTTGAAAGGTAAAACACGTTACCATAACCACCTGAACAAAGTAATACAGCGTGTCCAAAATGTCTTTCCAATTTACCTGTTACCAAGTCTCTTGCGATGATACCACGGGCTTTGCCATCAATGGTAACAACATCTAACATCTCGTGACGGGAGTACATTTTTACTTGTCCCATACCAACTTGTCTTTCTAAGGCACTGTATGCGCCTAGTAATAATTGCTGACCAGTTTGACCTGCGGCATAGAATGTTCTTTGTACTTGCGTACCACCGAATGAACGGTTGCTCAACAAGCCTCCGTATTCTCTTGCAAAAGGTACACCTTGCGCAACACATTGGTCGATGATGCTTGAGCTAACCTCAGCCAATCTGTGTACATTGCCTTCTCTTGCTCTGTAATCGCCACCTTTAATGGTATCATAGAATAAGCGGTAAGTGCTGTCGCCATCGTTTTGATAATTCTTAGCAGCATTGATACCACCTTGTGCAGCAATACTGTGTGCTCTTCTCGGAGAATCTTGAAAGCAGAAACATTTTACCTTGTAACCCATTTCGGCTAAAGAGGCTGCTGCTGCTGATCCTGCAAGACCAGAACCCACCACAATAATTTCAAGACTTCTTTTGTTCGCTGGATTTACCAAGTGAACAGAAGATTTATATTTGGTCCATTTCTCGTTTAAATTTCCTTCAGGAATTTTAGAATCTAGGATATTTGACATGTGAATAGTTGTTTTTAAAAATGATTAATTAAGCAATAAAAAATAAATCGGCATGATAGCAAACAATATTGGAATGATAATACCAAATACACCAACCCCAATATTTTTAATCAAGGCATTGTATTTTTTGTGATTCACACCCAGGGTTTGGAATGCACTGCTAAAGCCATGTACCAAGTGGAACGACAAGGCGGCCATTGAAATAACATAGATGATTACCAACCACCAAGCTTTAAAACCATCGGCTACTACGATATATAAATCTTTTACAATTGTAACTTCTATGCCACTTTGGTTGTCAATGAACTTTTCCATTTTGCCAGCAATTTCGCCAGTGAAAGGAGAAAAAGTAACTTCACCTGTTGCTAAGTTTCTTTCGTATTGGGTGTATGGTACGGTACCAAATTTATATTGGGCCCAGAAATTCCACATGTGTAAAATTAAAAAGGCTAATATGATGGTTCCTAAAACGCCCATCCATCTGCTCGACCAATTGCTGTTGGCATTGCCATTGTATGCGGCATATTGAACAGGACGTGCCTTTTTATTTTCCATTACAAGGTATAAACCCCAGAATGCGTGAAATAAAATGATGGCGTACAAACCATAAGAAACAAACTT
This sequence comes from Bacteroidota bacterium, assembly GCA_947450015.1. Taxonomy (GTDB): domain Bacteria; phylum Bacteroidota; class Bacteroidia; order NS11-12g; family UBA955; genus JABMMZ01. The sequence continues at coordinate 8,406 of CANFUB010000069.1, forward strand.
AATCAATGGATTGGTGGTCATGAATACCGCATAGGTATTGAAGGCCAACCCGCCATCGTGTTTCAAAAGTTGTAAATTACCCGTCAAATGCACAATAAGGAATGTGCAGAGAAAGAGACCCGTAAGTCCCATCAGTAATTTTTTACCGATACTTGATTTTAAAAAAGTGCTAATCCAATTCATGTAATAATGATTTTTAAATTTTTTGCAAATTTATTCTTATTTTAATAAAAACAACCTTTGTAAGACTATTTAAATTTATTTTAAATAACAAAGAAATAACAATTCTAAATCTTGTTTGGTTTATTTAGTTTGCTGTTATTTGCACAACCCTTTGATATTGTCACGGTAAAGATTCTTGCACAGAAAAAACCTACCAAAAAATATCCATCCTTTAAACGTAAATTTAATACATAAAATGTTCAAACTGGTTCGTTCCCTCCTCTTTTTAATGTCGGCCGAAAAGGCGCATCACGTCACACTTTCATTGCTTAGCTTTTTAATTGCTATACCAGGTATCGGTGGGCTTATTCGCGCTATCTATCGAAACAACAAACAACAACCTGTTAAGGCCTTTGGTATTGAATTTCCCAACAAAGCAGGTTTAGCGGCTGGCTTCGACAAGAATGCAAAGTACCTAAAAGTGATGCAAGCGCTGGGTTTTGGTCATGTTGAAATTGGCACTGTAACACCTTTACCACAAGCTGGCAATGAATTGCCCCGTTTGTTTAGATTGATAGAAGACGAGGCCATTATCAACCGCATGGGTTTCAACAACGATGGTGTAGAGGTAATAGTGGAGCGATTAAAGTCAAGACCAAAAGGTCTTATTGTTGGTGGCAATATTGGCAAGAACAAGGTAACACCTAATGAAAATGCCATTGATGACTATAAAATTTGCTTTGACAAATTGTACCCCTATGTCGATTACTTTACAGTAAACGTTAGCAGTCCGAATACCCCAGGCTTGCGCGAGTTGCAAGATAAAAAACCTTTAATGGAGATTTTAAATGCTTTAATTGAAATACGCAAAACCAAGGTAGCACAAGGCCAATTGCACTTACCTATCTTGTTGAAAATTGCCCCAGATTTAACCAATGAACAGTTAGATGATATTGTAAGTTTAACATTAGAAACAGGTATCGACGGCATTGTTGCCACGAATACAACGATTAGTCGCGAGGGCTTGAAAGCAAGCAAAGCAACAGTTGAAGCCATTGGCATGGGCGGTTTGAGTGGCAAACCTGTGATGCAAAGATCGACCGAAGTATTGGGCTATCTTAATGAACGCTTGCAAGGCAAGGTTGAACTCATTGGTGTAGGTGGCATTTTAAATGCGGCCGATGCTGCAGAAAAATTCAAACATGGCGCTGTTTTAGTGCAAGTGTATTCAGGCTTTATATACGAAGGACCAGCCTTGGTCAAAAAAATTAGCTAATATTTTTATATCCGATTAAACCTTTTGGGTTTCATAATGTCGAACCTATAATAAGATTCTATATTATGAAAAAAGTATTGTTAAGTATTGTAGCTGCTGTGTTTGCAGTTAGTTCATTTGCCCACGATGGCGGCAAAGGACCCAAAACACCAGAACAGGTTGCGACTAAAAAAGCCGACAAATTAAAAACAGAGTTGGGCTTAAGCGACGACCAGCGAACAAAGGTTTACGCGATTCTGCTTGAAAACACCACTAAGATACAAGCGATAAAGGCAAAGTATCCAAACGACAAGAAGGCGGCACAGGCAGAAATAAGACCATTGCGCCAAGCTGCTGATACTTCCATTAAGGCCATTTTAACACCTGAACAAATCACTAAATGGGAAGCATTGAAAAAAGAAAAAAAAGAAAAACACAAAGCCAAAAAGGAATAAGCTCTAGGCAAATAAAAACTATCATCGTAAGCCCCTTTTGACCTAAAAAGCAAAAGGGGCTTCTTTTTTTAATGGCTTTCCATGGGTTGTGGAATAAGTAAAACATGCATTTGGTCGTCAAAAAAACAATTAAAGCGAATGCCTAAAATTCAATTTTCACAATGCAATTGAAAAGAATACCTTTGCAACCTTAAAAAAAGGTACAAATAAAATGGATCGTAATTCTATCATTGGGCTCTCGTTAATTTTTCTTCTATTCGTAGGCTATTGGTTTATCAATAAACCAAGCGATGCCGAGATGGCCCAACAACAACATTTCAATGACTCTATGGCCATGGCAGAAAAGGCTAAATTGAAATCAATAAGTCTTATTTCTGCAGCCGAACAACACAAAAAAGACAGCATTGCCAATGCTTTGTTAAACGACTCGAATGCCTTGACGCAGAAATTTGGTGGCTTAGCACAACATGTGAAAGGCAACGAGCAATTCTATACACTTGAGAACAGCGAAATGAAAATCACTTTGAGTTCTAAAGGTGGTTCGATTAAACAGATTCAATTAAAAAAATACAAGCGTGCTGATTCTTCTGAACTATTCTTATTGAGCAAAGAAAGTGTTCACCAATTAGAATTCCAGACCCGTGAGAATAGCATTAAAACGGGCGATTTTTATTGGGAAGTAAAAAGTGCCGATGCTCAAAATGCAGTCTTCAGACTAAATTATTCGCCAACACAATACATCGAGCATACCTACCATTTAGGAGCAGATGGCTTTAATTTAGACCATCAAATAAAAACATATGGACTGAACAGTTTATTGGTACCAAACACCAAATTAATTTTACAGTGGAACAATGATGTACCATTGCAAGAATATGAGCGCGAAAAAGAACGCATCTTAACAGCAGTGTATTTTAAATACCCTGAAGAGAAGGCGGATTATATGGGTGAAAC
>CANFUB010000070.1 GCA_947450015.1 Bacteroidota bacterium
AGTTGATAAAACCTACGCGGTTATTCAACCCGATTTTGGATTTACTGTTCTAAGCAATCAACAAAAAGCTTTGCTTAAATACAATGGTCCTGAAATAAAAACAATCATAGCCATTGAAAATAATAAAGCCATCTTGTGTTATGAAATTATGGTGCGCCCAAATGCCATAGAAAGATGGGTAGCAATAGTAAATGCCAAGACTGGCCAAATTGTTAAATACTATAATAATACATGTCATGTAGATGGACCTAAAACAGGTACAGGCAACGATTTGAATGCTATACAACGCAATATAAATTCATATTTAATTGGTTCAAACCATTATTTAATTGATGCCACCAAGTCGATGTATAATGCATCACAATCTACCCTGCCAGATGATCCAAGTGGTGCTATTTGGACTTTAGATGCTGGCAATACACCTGCCACAAATTTTAATAACATTATTTCTGCCTCTGCAAATTTTAACAACACAAAGGCAGTTTCAGCCCATTATAATGCAGGAGTAGCTTATGATTACTATATGTCAACTTTTAGTAGAAATAGTATTAATGGTTCTGGCGGAACAATTATTTCTGTAATTAATGTTTCAGATGCATCAGGCAATGGATTAGACAATGCCTATTGGAACGGTCAATTAATGGCCTATGGCAATGGAAAGACAGTGTTTAAACCATTGGCGGGAGGTACAGACGTTGCTGGACATGAAATGACGCATGGTGTTGTTCAAAACACGGCTAATTTAGAATACAATGGTCAGAGTGGTGCTATAAACGAAAGCATGGCCGATATTTTTGGTTGCATGATGGACAGAGCGGATTGGAAAATGGGTGAAGACATTGTGAAACCAGGTTTTTATGCTGGTGGTGCCTTAAGAAATTTACAAGACCCACACAATGGCGGTAGCAGTCTTTCTGACAATGGTTATCAGCCTAACAAAATGAGTGAATATTACAATGGTACACAAGATAATGGGGGCGTTCACATTAATAGTGGAATTCCTAATCACGCATTTTATTTATTTGCAACTGCTACAACAAAGGAAAAGGCAGAGCAAGTCTATTATAGGGCATTAACCACCTATTTGACATCCTCTTCTCAGTTTAAAGATTTGAGATCAGCTGTTATTCAGTCTTGTAAAGATTTATATAGTATCACCGAAGCTTCATTGGCTGCAGATGCATTTGATGCAGTTGAAATCTATGGACCTCCAGTGAGTGGTGGTGGAGGCGGTGGCGGAAATATTGGTAACAATGTGGCGGATTTAGATCCCAATCCGGGCTCAGATTTTATATTGTATAGCAATGAAGACCCATCAAGCGCCTTTACCATCAGTAAAGGAACCTTGGCAACTGGCTCAGCCGTAGGTCAAATAACCCGAGTTACCAAAAGAAAACCTAGTGTTGTTGATGATGGTACATATTGTGTATATGTGGGAGATGACAATAAAATATATTCATTATTACTTGATGGTAGTAAAACAGAAACACTACTACAAAATCAACCCATTTGGGCGAATGTAGCCATTAGTAAAGATGGCAAAAGATTAGCAGCCATTACAACGAATTCAGATACTTCAATTTATATTTATGATTTTGGTAAAGCAGCTTGGAAAGCATTTAAGTTGTATAATCCTACATTCAGTGGTGTAAACAGTGGCGGTGTGCAGTATGCGGATGCATTGGAATGGGACCATACAGGCACTAAGGTAATGTATGATGCAAAGAGTTTAATCAACAATCAAAATGGTACAGATTATAGTTATTGGGATGTTGGTATTTTAGATGTTTGGAATTTAGAACTGAATGATTGGTCGTTCGGCTCCATTCAAAAATTGTTTAGTTCCTTACCAGATGGTATCAGTATTGGCAATCCTGCATTTAGTCAGTGTTCGCCATACATAGTGGCCTTTGATTATATTGATGGCAATAATAACCAAGTGTTAATTACTGGCTACAACTTAAATACGAATAAAATTGGCACTGTATTCACTGGTACCGAGTTGGGATTTCCTTGTTATTCAAGAACAGATAATATTTTAGTTTTTAACGCACTTAATAGTAATAGTGAAATTGTAGTTGCTCAGAAGGCATTGAATGCAGATAAAATAACAGGAAGCGGAACTGCAACTGTGCTTGTTAATTTAGCGAAGTGGGGTGTTTGGTATGCCAATGGTAGTAGACAATTGCTGTTCAATGACAAAGATATTTTGGCTTTTGCCTTTGAGGGATTGAATCCTCAGGTAACGGCTACCATCAATGGTACTGATATTACTTGTACTGTGCCAAGTAACGTTAATGTAAATGCTTTAACCCCAAGCTTTACCAACTCACCTTACAGTTATGTAAGGATTGGCAGTGCAAAACAAACCAGTGGGGTTAACAAAAATAACTACAGTACTACAGTTATTTACACAGTGGTAGCACAAGATGGGAGTACAAAAAATTACAATGTGAATGTACAGAAGGTGGTAGTAGGTTTGTCAAAAGGCGAACAATTAAGCGAGATTGAACTTTATCCAAATCCTGCTACTCATCAAGTTTTTCTAACAAGCGCAAAACCTATACTGAAAGCAATTGTTTATGATATACAGGGTCGTATGATAAATACTATTGAAGGAAACAGCACAGGCCGTTTGTCAATAGATATTCAATCATTACAATCAGGTTTATATTTTATGACAGTTAAAACAACAGAAGGTGAAGTGTTAATGAGGTTCACTAAATCATGAACATTGGGATAGTTTGTTACCCAACATTTGGTGGCAGTGGAGTGGTGGCTACAGAGCTTGGAAGGGCTTTGGCAGCAAAAGAACACAATGTGCATTTTATCAGTTATTCTCAACCTGCGCGTCTAGATTTTTTTAATCCGCATGTATTTTTTCATGAGGTTTCAATATACAAATATCCCTTATTTGAGTATGTGCCATACGAGACCATATTGGCAAGCAAAATTGTAGATATTGTAAAACAAAATAAATTAGATGTTTTACATGTGCATTATGCCATACCTCATGCAAGTGCCGCTTTGATGGCTAAAAATATTTTAATGGAACAGGGTATTGATATTCCTATTGTTACCACACTTCACGGAACAGATATCACCTTGGTTGGAAAAGATCCAACTTATGAGCCAGTGGTTTCCTATTCCATCAATCATTCTGATGCAGTTACTGCGGTTTCAGAGAGTTTGAAACGCGATACATATGCTAATTTTCATATCCAAAAACCCATTTTTGTAATTCCAAATTTTATCGATTTTTCAAGATTTGTAAAACAAAAAAAGGAACACTTTAAAAAGGCCATTGCCCCTCAAGGCGAGAAAATTTTGGTGCATACATCAAACTTTAGAAAAGTTAAACGTGTAGAGGATGTCATTAAAATTTTTGCGATTGTTTCTAAAAAGGTAGCATGTAAATTGTTGTTAATTGGCGATGGACCAGAAAGAACCAATATTGAACTTCTTTCGCGTGAGATGGGGGTAGATGACAGGGTTACTTTTTTAGGTAAACAGGAACAGATAGAAGAAATTTTATCCGTTTGTGACTTATTTATTTTAACCTCCGAGACAGAAAGCTTTGGATTGGCCGCATTAGAGGCTATGGCTTGCGAGGTGCCAGTAATAAGCACCAATACAGGTGGTATACCCGAAGTGAATATAGAAGGTGTTACTGGCTATTTAAGCAATATTGGCGATGTTGAAGACATGGCGAAGAATGCCTTGAAATTATTGTCCAATGAAGAATTATTATTAACCTTCAAAGCCAATGCACTTACCAAAGCGAAAGAATTTCAACTCGATAAGATTTTACCAATGTATGAAAAGCTTTATGAAGGCTTACTTAACAAAGCCAATAACTAAATAGAATTAGCCCTTACCTTTTTTTCCCTTTATTGAAAGTCTAACCAATACAAGTTCCTTGCTTTTTCGCAGGCGACCCCAGGTTATGATAACATCAGGACTAGCCCTAACATAGCTGTAAGGCGTCAATAGAATATTTTGTTTCCATGAATCTACTAGCGGAGCCTTTGTAGGCTTTCCTTTGCTGTCGAGGGTTACATAACACAATCTATTTTTTCTTTTGCCAAGAAATGGGAAGTAAAAATTATTATTATTTTTTCTTGCTACCTTTTTGGCCACATAATTCTTTTCAGCATCATTGTATACATATACAACTTTGTCGCCTGTAAGCAATGCAAAATGCCCATTATAGGTATAATAGTTAACAAGTACCTGGCTTTTAGGAACAATAAATGAACTCTGTAAATCACCCTCTTTACTAAGTGTAAACTCTAGGATTTGCATATTGTAGTAATAATAATTACAACGTCTATTACCGTATTTATCGGTTGTACAAACCTCCCTTATATATTCCACTTGACTAATAATCTTGATACTGCCATCTTCGTTAAAGAAGATATTACGAAGGACTAGATTTGAGAAACCATAACCGTTTTCGGCATTCTTTTGTGCTTTTCTTTTAGCCCTCTCAGAGTTAACCCCTGCTTGGAACATTTTAATCATGGTTTTCTCGTCGATAACATTGAATTTTAAAATATCAATGTCCCATGTATTGGTATTTAATTTAAAATAATAAATACCGTTGACACCACCAGATTTTTTTCTCTTTGCGCCCTTTACATCTCTATAAAAACCAGTTAATAAAACTGAATTAGCAGAATCGTTATTAATAAAGGCTTGACATGAGCTTAGCGCATAGCCTTTTTCTTTAATTTCAATTTCATCCAATTCCTCGTTATTTTCTGTAACACCAAAAAGTTTAAAAGTGAATTGACCTTTTAAATCAGGATTTTCTTTGATGTCCTCTTTGGTAGGTCCCCAAAAGGCAACAATGGTAACGTGTCCATCATTTGTTACCAATACTTCTTGAACGTTTATAGCTCTATTTTTATAAGGAAATGAAAGTTCTTTTTCGAAAATTTTATTGAGTTGGGCATCATAAAGCACCATTTCCATTTTCTCATTTTCATATTTTTTGCCGGCTGGTTCTCTAAAGATTAGAAGTTTGCTATTATCATTGCTAAAAACTGTCATCAAGGATCCAATATTTTTCCTTTTTTTAGCATTGCTGCTCATTAAGACAATTTCTTTTTTAATGGTTTTATTTTTACGATCTATGATTTTACCGTAGATTCTGTTTTCATCATTTTTCTTATCATAAAAACCGTAAATACTCGTGATTTTGTCGTCTATGTATAAACGTCTAACCCAATCTGCATCTTTTTTTCCAATCTCTGGGTAATCTACTTTAAAAGTGCCCGTTTTCTTCAAGGAATTACTATTGTATGAAGTGATAATATCACCACCTTTTGCTCTATCCGAAATAAGAATTTCGTTCTCATTGCCAGCAATAAGTTGACTATAGTAATTTTTTCTTTTTTTAGCTTCGCTTGGTGGGGTATGCATTCCCATTTGAAGCACAGGCTTTTGACTGTGTAAAGAGATAGCAAAAATCAATAAAAATCCAACAACAATATTTTTCATAAGGTAAGGCAATAATAGACAAAAATTAGCAATGTAAATCAAATTAATTTACAAAATTTCTACTTTGCTAATGCCACTAACACGGTACTCTTTACCGCTAGGTTGCTCAAAGCATTGGTACCAGCTTCTGAGTTTATTACCTTTTTTAAATACTCTACCTGTATCTAATTTAAATAAGCTACCATGCGGAATTTGTTCTAGTAGAGGTTTTTGGTCCTTATCGTACCGCGATAATACCTTCATTAGGTTCTTATCACTACAGCTGCTTGCAGCGGGATCGTGCATATAGTGTTTCAGTGCAGCTTGAATATCATCAGGTAATTGATGGTGGTGAACAATTGGTGCTAAAAGTTCTTTAAATTCATTTTTCCATTCTTTCCCATGAGAAACGATGGTGTTCCTGTATTTTTCAAATGCAGTAAGATGCGCTACCTCATGTAAAAAAGTAGTTAAGAATGAGTAGGGATTTAAATCTTTATTGACCGTTATTCTGTGGTAATTATCGTGACGATAAGGGGCTCTGTAATCACCAAATTTACTGCTTCTAGGCTTATTTAATTTTAATTGCACCTTGTATTTTACCATGAGATCAACTACATACTCAGCAGTTCCTTCTGGTAAATAAACACCTATTTTATTCGCTAATTCTGATTTTGTCAAGGGAGAATAATTTTAAAAAAATGCAACTTTTGTGCGTGATTAAATTATTAAAAAACAAAAATAACCAATGTTAACCTTAAATTTAAATGTTTATTTTTTCAATTTTTTATACTCTTCAAAAATGAGTTCTACCTCGTTATACCAAGGCTCACCGTATTTTCTGATAAGTGGTTCTTTAAGAAATTTGAAAGTAGGGACATTCAATTTGTTACCCAATGAGCAAGCAGCTTTGCAAATGCTCCATTCATGATAATTTACAGCATCAAAATCACCGATTTTATTAATTCTTATGGGATAAAGATGGCAGGAAATAGGTTTATAATAATCAGTTTTACCCTCTTTAAACGCCTTTTCCATGGCACAACCCAAAATACCATTTTCTTTATAAACAAACACACATTCTCCGGTTGGTAAACAGGTGGTAGCAATGTCATCTATTTCTTCTCCTTCATGAAATCCCTCAGAATCTAAAAGGGCAATTCCTTCTTCTGTCATGTAGGGGCGAATGGCCATTAAGTTGGCCTCTATTTTCTTAATTTCGTCTTTCTCGAGTGGGGCACCTCTGTCACCTTCAATGCAACAGGCGCCTTTACATTTCTCTAAATCACAAACAAAATTTACTGAAAATATTTCTGATGAAATTAAAGTATTTTCAACTTCAATTATCATTTTTGATTGAGGTATTTTATATAACCTTTTTCTTCTAAATCATTGGCTTTTGCAAGTACAGTTAACTCTAAATTTTTACTGTATTTAAGAATAGCTTTATGAATAGTTGGGTTCGAAATTGCTAGAATTTTGGCAGCAAATAAACCTGCGTTTTTTGCACCATTGATGGCCATTGTACCTACTGGAATACCAGGTGGCATCTGAACAATGCTGTACAAAGAATCCATACCTGACATGTTAGAGGACTTAATAGGAACACCGATAACTGGTAAATCAGTAATGCTAGCGGTCATACCCGGTAAATGGGCAGCACCACCTGCACCTGCAATAATACATTTGTAACCGTTTTTACTAGCATTTCTTGCTTGTTCATACATTCTTTCAGGTGTACGGTGTGCACTCACTAAGGCAAGGTCATAGGTAATGCCCAATTCATCTAAAATTTCAGCAGCTTCTTTCATCACTGGTAAATCGCTGTCAGAGCCCATTATTATTAATACATCTTTCATTTTTTATTGGCTAAAATCAGTTCAAAAATAGAATAAAAATATTGAAATAAAACTTAAAGTTGTTTCATTCCTAAATTCTGTTTAACGATTACAGCTTTTTTCCTCACTTCCTCTAAAGTGTTACCCATAATGGTAATATGCCCCATTTTTCTTTTTGGTTTGGTTGTTGCCTTGTTATACAAATGAACAAAAACGCCTTCAAGTGCCAATATTTTATCTAAACCGGTAATTTCATAATCTCCAATCACGCCATCAAAACCAAGTAAGTTAATCATTGCAGCTGGTTGAATCAATTGGGTATCTCCTAGGGGCATGCCTAATAAAATTCTGTTCAATTGTTCATATTGGCTTGTGTAACAAGCTTCGATGGTATGGTGCCCACTATTGTGTGGACGAGGTGCAATTTCGTTAACAAAAATAGAGGCATTTTCATCGAGAAACATTTCGACAGCAAAAACACCAACGCCTTCGAGTTTAATAATTGCATCCATTGCAATTTTTTTTGCTTTCTCCTCAATATCAGGTTTAATGTTTGCAGGCGAAATTAAAAACTCAACCAAATTTGCTTTGGCATCAAATTCCATTTCAACAGTTGGAAAGGTTGTGATTTCACCTTTTTCGTTCCGTGCAACGATAACCGCTAATTCAATGGCATTTTTCACGAACTCCTCTAAAACAACAGGTTCGTTAAAAGGAATTTGATTGCTATTCTCTAGCATTATGTGTTTATCTACCAATTCAACACCTTTACCGTCATAACCGCCTTTGCGCAGTTTTGCTGCAATTTTTTCGCCGGTTAATTTTAACAATTTATCAGACCATTCACTTGCATTTTCTACCAATTCAAAATCTGTTGTTGGAATGCCGTGGTGTTGGAAAAATAATTTCTGTAGTCCCTTGTCTTGAATAATTTCAAGAATTTTTGGTGAAGGTATTATTTTTTTACCTTGTGCCTCTAATTCATGCAGTGCTTCAATGTTTATGTGTTCAATTTCATAGGTAATAACATCGCATTTTGAAGCTAATTCTTTTATCTTATGAGCATCAGATAATTCGCCAATAATATGTTGATTGGCAATATCGGCCGCAGGTGCTGAAGCGGTTTCTAGAATTGTGTAGTTTACATTCCAAGGTTGCCCTGCTTCGATTAGCATTTTTCCTAGTTGCCCACCACCTATTACACCTATTTTTATTTTTGAAGGTAACATGATTTTACGTTTGGCAAAAGTAACTCAATACATTCTTTTTTGAATGTAATAAATATAATTTTTTCCATAGATATTTTTGAAAGAATCGCATTTTACAAAGGCGAAGTGATCTAATAATTTTTTAATTGTATTGTCTTCAAGCATACTTTCCCTGCTAAATGTTTTATTGGTATTTGGTAAATCTGTATAAATGGTATTCCCTTTTTGTAATAAACTATCAACCATCGGAATACTGACATTTTTTGTGTTTAGCAATTGGTCATTAAATTCGTTAAAGCCATTAAAATAAGTCAATTGGTTTTCTACCAAAGGTTTATTCTTCCATAAACCATTGGCCATACTGTATTTTTCACTATATGCAACTTGCTTATCGACACGGGTAATATTTAGCTTTGCATTTGGAATAATTGCAAAAGCCAAGTTCCAAATAAGTAATGAAAGGACGAGATATCTAATAAAAACGAAACCCTGAAACTGATAGGCGCTTGCAAAAAAAAGCACAAACAAAAAGGGTAACATAACCATAAATTCAGCATTTCCGGAGGATATAAGTGCGAAGAGAATTTGTAAAAAAATGGCTAACAAGAAAACAGATTTATAAGGGCGCAACAGCAGTGGTTTGATTGTTTTAAAATTCAAGTTTTTTAAACCTAAAAATACAGTAATTAAAAAAAGAATGAGTGAAATACTTGCGATTAATGGGTAGGATTTAAATAAGACAAGGATATTTCCATGTACTTGTAAAAAGGTCCTAAAAAGATTGATTAAAGTAAGCAAAAGTGCCTTTCCAGATAAGTCGATACCCGCATTTCCTTTGCCAAATTCACCTGCTACAAATTGTAAGAATGATAAATTATAATTGGCATTCTTAAATGCAATCCAATATACAAGGGGAACTAGCAATAGTGGGGATGAGAACAAAAGGAGGCCCTTATAGTTTTTAGTTTTACCAATAAAAAAGGATACTGATATTGCCATTGCCCACCAAAGATGTACCTGATGAAAAAGAATTGCAATAGCGGCTAAAACACCTGCGAAAAATAGCTGACTTGGTTTGCTGTGATTGAGGAATAGTAGAGTTGAACCAAGAGAAAAAACGATGGGCATGATATAAGTTTCGGCATCGGTAGCGTATCGCATAACACCAAATGACACACCACAAAACAAACTAAGCCAGGTTGCAGTGGTAGTGTTAACGTTTAACTTAATAAGGCAATAATAAACCAAATAGAGGCAGGTTACAGATGAAAAAGCATTCATCATATTCAAAGCATATATAGCCTCAATATTGGCATCCATTACCTTTAATAGAGAAAACCAATAATATCCAAAATAATTATAAATAAGATGATGGCTATTGAGTAATTCAGTCTCAAATTTAACACACGCGCTATAATACCATGAATCTACCATGGCATTTTGTGTTTGAAATAGCAAGTAAATTATGCCAAGCGAAAGAAATGCAATATGTTTAAAAAAAGGTTTCAACTAAGGCTTTTCAAACGTACATAAAAAAAGCTACACCATTTACGGTGTAGCTTTAAAATTATTTGATTTATTATTAAAGTGCAGCGTTATATCGATTGCTGACCTCTTCCCAATTAATGATATTGAAGAAAGCAGAAATATAATCTGGTCTGCGGTTCTGATAATGCAAGTAGTAAGCATGTTCCCAAACATCCAATCCTAGGATAGGTGTTCCACAAGTAACACCTTCAAGGTCCATTAATGGATTGTCTTGATTGGGCGTACTGCATATACACAACTTGCCATCTTTTACGCATAACCAAGCCCATCCACTGCCAAATCTTGTGGTTGCAGCTTTGCTAAATTCTTCTTTAAATTTATCAAAACCACCTAAATCATTGTTAATGGCATCGGCTAACGCACCAGTAGGCAAACCGCCTCCATTTGGACTAATTACCTTCCAAAACATACTGTGATTATAGTGGCCACCGCCATTGTTTCTTACCGCCATTGGGTATTTGCTGATATTCTTACAAATATCTTCAATAGCCATGTTTTCTAATTCTGTGCCTGCAGCAGCAGCATTTAGATTGGTAACATAAGCATTGTGGTGCTTACCATGGTGTATTTCCATTGTTCTTGCATCGATATGC
>CANFUB010000071.1 GCA_947450015.1 Bacteroidota bacterium
AAATCAAAAGATTCTTAGTTTATCGTTGCAAATTAATTATGGTATCCTTTAATTCACATCCAATCTAAAGGTAGCTATAGCCTTACCTTCATTTGATTTGATGATTAAATTGCCTCCATTTTTTAAAGTAAATTTCAATTGAAGATCTGCTTCGTTGGATTTGTATTTATCTAAACCGGTCATGCTGCCGTTTTCGCTATCTTTTGTTTCGACCACTACGTTGTAAGTAAATCGCGGATAGATATAATTAAAAAGATAAGTATGCTTTTGATCTTTCATTTCTCTAATCTCTAACATTTCGCCAGAGCTTATTTCTGTCCATTTCCCCACTAAATTTTTCATAGTCAAAGGTAGGGCATTTGAAGGAGGATAGGTTAGTTAAGTCTATTTAAAAATAATGGTTAACTGAAGTCAATAACACTTCTCAAAAAAACATACCATCTGGTCTGTTTTTTCAAAACCTTCCTATTTAAATTATTGCTCTTCAAAACGGGTGAATATCTCATTCAGATTGCATTTGAATATCATCCCTAATTCTGTTAATTTCGCAACAATAATTACAAGCATGCCAACAAAAGAAGATTTAAAAACACTGGTAGATTCTGCCTTCAATTTTACTGGGGATAGTATTGTTTTGGGTACCGCCAAATTGGGTGACGAAATTCTTGAAAACACCTTGGTTAGAATTCCATTAAAAACGTTTAACCGCCATGGTTTAATTGCCGGTGCCACTGGAACTGGTAAAACCAAAACCTTACAGAACATTGCTGAGAAATTATCTTCACATGGGGTTCCGACCTTATTAATGGATATCAAAGGTGACTTAAGTGGTATCAGTCAAGCGGGCACTAGCAATCCTAAGATTGAAGAACGCCATGCTAAAATTGGAATGCCATGGCAAGCCAAAGGTTTTCCGACTGAACTGTTGTCAATATCGGGCGAAAAAGGTGTGCGTTTGAGGGCTACCATTTCTGAATTCGGTCCTGTACTGCTCTCTAAAATTTTAGAAATAAACGACACACAAAGTGGCGTATTGAGTTTAATATTTAAATACTGCGATGACAATAAATTGCCATTATTGGATATAAAAGATTTAAGAAAAATTTGTCAATACATACAAACAGATGAAGGCAAAGACGAAGTTGAAAAAAATTACGGATTGGTAAGTCCGGCTTCGGTAGGTGCTATCCTCCGCAACTTATTAGAAATAGAACAACAAGGCGCTGATGTGTTTTTTGGAGAGCGCAGCTTCGATGTGAATGATTTATTGCGCAGAGACACCAATGGCAATGGGTATTGTAATATTTTGCGCTTGGCTGATTTGCAAAGTAAACCCAAATTGTTCTCTACCTTTATGTTGTGTTTATTAGCAGAGATATACGCTACATTTCCTGAACGTGGCGACATGGACAAACCACAATTGTGTATCTTTATTGATGAGGCGCATTTGATTTTTAATGAAGCATCGAAAGCCTTGTTAGATCAAATTACCACCATTGTTAAACTCATTCGTTCGAAAGGTGTTGGCTTGTTCTTTATTACCCAAGATCCAACCGATGTGCCAGAAGATGTACTTGGACAATTGGGTATGAAAATGCAGCACGCCTTAAGAGCCTTTACTGAAAAAGATAGGAAAGCAATTAAAACAGTGGCAGAAAATTTTCCACCTTCCGATTTTTACAAAACATCCGATTTATTAACTGCATTGGGTATTGGAGAAGCGCTGGTAACGGTGTTGAACGAAAAAGGCATACCTACCCCACTCGTTCACACTTATCTTACTGCACCACAAAGTAGAATGGATATTATCAGTCCTGCCGAAATGGATGCATTGGTCAATCAGTCGCAATTGGTGCGCATCTACAACGAAGAAATGGACAGGGAATCGGCCTTCGAAATATTGACCAAAAAACTTGAGGCACACGAACAAGCAGCGAAAGAAGAAGCCGAAGCCAAGGCCGAAGCAAAAGAAGAAAAGAAAGCCAGCAATGAACCTTCTACTGTAGAAAAAGTTTTGAATAACAGTGTTACCAAAATTGTGATTCGCGAAGTGGCACGTGGTTTATTAGGTGTTCTTGGTATTAAATCTGGCACACGTAAAAAATCGAATGGCTGGTTCTAAATATTAAAACGTCTTAAAATGAATCAAGCTTTTTTAAATCAAATCAACCAATCTTTAATCCAATCGATTAAGGCGAAGTACAACATGGACGATGCCAAGGTTTTGGCTGTGAGCGAAGCTGGGAAGGCATCGATTATCAATAGTTTAAAAAGCTTTGTAATCAAAAATGGCACAACAGAGATTGAAGCCGTACTTTTAAATAAAAGTAGTTTTAATGGCACCGCACTTCAAAAATTTTGCTTTCAAAATTTCGAAAAAGACATAGCCGATAAACGCCTATTGAGTATTGAACAAACCAATGAGGTAGCCGAGTTTTCAATCAATTATTTAATCGATCAATTTAAAACAGGTTTTAACGATTCGGGAAATAGCCGAGACTTAGACGGTATCTGCAAATTTCTAGACATTGATAAGAAACTGCTTAATATCGTAAACTCACCTGTAGGCAAAATGTTGGGCAAGTTTTTTAAATGATGGAATAATTTGTCTGTTTGGAATAAAACCAAGGCGGTTGTATATTGCACCCCATCAATGGGTGTATGTAAAGGCTTGGTTTTACTGAAACCTACTATAAAAAATGAAAGACTCTTTTAGCAATAATATTTCCGTATCAAGTTTTAAAACCACTTTGATTATTTCCGAAATCGTTATTACCGCATTGGTACTGATTGGATTTTATTTAATCTTCAATCAATTTTCTAAAAAAGACAAAGCCTTTAAAAACAAACAATAATTATTGTGGTGTGGTGGTGCTAGCTGCTGCTGGTGCAGGAACAGCCGCAGGTTTAGCCTTTTTCTTTTTTCTAATTCTATTGAATTCTTTGGTATAAACTAAACCCACACCAGTGGTATTAATAGGCGTATTTAAAACCGTTGTATTGACAGAATTGATATTCGAGCGCGTATAGGCTTTCACTCTAAGGTTACCTTTTTTCGTTACCTTGTATTCAATGTTAATGTTCGGACGGGTACTGAGATTGCTATAGCTACCATCAAAAATTAATTTATCATTAAAGAATTTACTGCTCAGTGCAACACCATATTCTGGTGGTAAATAAAGACTACCATTTTTATAGATAACGTTCACTTTCCAATTCGGATCAATTTTATTTAACCAGTTACTTAATTGCGCAGACAATAAATCACTCCCTGCACTCGATAAAACCTGTCCTCCAGCATTGGTTAAACCAGCATTGTTTTGTGCAAAGTTGGGTGTAATAAATTGTTTCATGATTAACAAACTGAACACCTGTCTGCTCACCTCCTCTTTATCGGCCCTAATGCGCGCAATAATGGATGACAATTGCACCATTACATTGCTTGGCACTTCAGATTGTAGTTTCGGAAAATTGATACCAAAAGCAATATCAGGCGTAAACAAATTGCCCTTGATGTACAATTCGCTCTCGGCTGTGATATTGGGCACTGTGCTATTGGTATTTAATGTAACAGCTGCTAACAAAGGTTGAGCATTTGTTTTCTCTGAATTGTAAGCCACCAAATTTAATTGTGCATTGAGCGGATCGCCATACCAAGTGATGGTTCCCCCTGGTCTAATAAAAAATGGTTTGTTGTACAAATCGAAGGCAGTGAACAAATACTTTCCTTTCGAAACGGTATAGGTACCAAACATATAAAAATCGGCACTCTTGGTCATTTCCATTTTTATATTGCCATAACCATTGCCCGAAATTTTATCACCTAAACTTTCATCAAAAATAATTTCAACATTGGCATCTGTGGTTGCTTCAATATCCATTACAAGCGAGTGAATAGGAAATTCATCTTCAGTTTTCTTTACCCTTTTTTTAGCGGTTTTAAAATGCACATAGGCAGGAAAACCGCTTGCATCGCCATCGCTTATTGGCAAATAAAAATAAGTACCAGGCATTGTTTTGGCATCAATCTTTATATCCAAATTATCAAATGGTCCTTTGAAATAAGCATTGCCACTGGCATAAGCTGTGCCGTAATACAAGCTGTTGTTTACAGCCGTTGTATTCATGGCATGAAAATTATTTAATTTAGTAATACTTAAATCTAAATTGAAATTGCTAAATTCCTTGTGGTTGATACTACCTTCAACTATACCACTGTTACCACGGCTATCGCGAACACTAAATTTATTGATAGTAAAGGCATTGTTTGCACTGGTAATTTTGGCATCAAATGCAATTGGAACATTTAAATAATCTACCAACATTTTAGCACCTTTGACATGAATATCACCTGCAAGTAAAGGATGTTCAAAACTTCCTTTTAAACTTAAATTATTGGTATAAAATTGACCATGCATATTGCTTACCAAATCGACAAGGAAAGGTTGAAATACTTTTATTTCAGATGGTGGTAAACTTATACTTAAATCCAAGTTATTCGATTTACTTTTAAAATCGACGATGCCTTTAACAGAAAGAGAATCGAGCATACCACCTGTTACTGTTATATTAACGTCTTGTATCACTGGATTCGCAGTACTTGTTGAAAGTACCGCTAAGTCACCAATGGTATCATTGCCAATTACTAAATTCACAACCTTAAGATTAGATGTAAAGATTGGTTTGTTATCAATAATTTGGTAAACCATTTGTCCTTCTGAAACACCTGCCAACAAAGGCATATCACTCTTCTTTAAAATTTTGTTAATGCTACGCAAACCAAAATCATTCACATTGATATCGAATTGGTTTGCTGAATTTTTTCCATACTCACCAACAATATAAATAGATTGGTTGTCATTGACCAAGGTAAAATTATTCAATTCAAATTTATCATTGGTAAACAAGAGCGAAGCCATTCTATTCAATTTCCATTCATCATTTTCAAGCTTAATATTCGATTCAGAAAGTTGTAAATTGATACTATCATTACTAAACACAATCCTTCCACCGGCATTTAAACCAAGGGTATAGCCAGTATCTTGACCATTGAGTTTAAAATTAATAATGTTATCGTACACACTCGAATTAACAACAATATTTTGTGTTTGAATGCTGGTATTATTGGTAAAATTACTTGCAGTAACATCAATTTTCAATAAAGTGTTATCGAGTTTGTGCGCATCAATAACTAAATTATTAATCTCATAATCATCGTATGTAATCTTTTTATTGCTCGTATTAAATGTAATGTACTGGTTGGCCGATTGGTAGAATCCATTGGCCTTGCATGGCGACAGGGTAAGATAAGGCGCATACAATGTGGTGAGTTTATCGGGCTCTTTTAAGTCGATTTCAAATTTAAAATCCTCATTCGGCAAATCTTCTTTTGGCTTATTAAAATAAGCTGGAATCAATTGATGTAGCATGTGCAAGAGCGAAACATCTAACTTGCTTAAAGTGTATTTACCTTCAATTTTAATATCAGCAAAATCGCTGCTTAATTTCAATTGCTTTTGTTCCTTATTAATATAATTTGAGGACAATAAAATAGAAGGTATTTCTACCAAGGTATGGTTCCTATAAATTTCGATTTTTGTACCCACTGCACTTCCTATTGCTTCATCTAAATTTTTACCTTTAAAATTGAGCTCAAAATCGCCCTTAATATTTTGCTCAGTTGTATCGAATCCGAGGGCAGCTAAGTCAGCATTAAAAATTTTTGCATTGAAAAACGCTTCTGGTACCGCAAGTGCAGAATTAAATTCCCCATCAAAATCGAGGTTCAAGTGGGGGTCGCGAATTTCGGCTACACCAGAAAATAGGTTCTTACTAATTTTGCCCTTTGCTTTGATGTTGTGATAGGCGTAGTTATTAAAACCCAATTGATTGATATCACCTTCAACATCGAGCATGTATTTATCGGCATTCATTCCTACCCCTTGCAATTTCATGTCGAATGCTGCATCATCAAAAGGTGATTGTGGTAAAAATGTTTTGAGTTTAAAATAGGCTGTTTTTAATTTCCCTGAGTAAGTAGCAGTTTCAAGACCATCCTTGTATTTCAAATTCATGTCGGCCTCAAAATCGCCAATGCTTGTGGTAATTGCACCGAAGGTAACAAAATCATTATAGAAACCAGAGAAATTCCCTTTGTAACCAATCTCACCAAGTGTTGCCATATTATCTGGCACATTGCCCAAACTGATGGCATTTAAATCTTTGTAATTCGTAATAAAATGGTTGACATCGAATACCATCAATGTATTGTCAATGTTTGGCAAACCTGTTAAACTCCAATCACCTTCATAGGTTGTATTGTCGAACATTTTGAGTTTAGCATTTCTTCCTTTCATTTTTTTGACATAGCCTTCGGCATAGCCATTGGCAAAAATAGAGGTATTGTAATCCTTTAAATAGTGACTAAAAAAAGCCAAATCTCTGGCATCTACTTTGGCATTATTCAAATTGGCCTTCATCAAGATTTTATTATTAAAATCATTGTAATCTTTCCAATCCTTGCTTTCCATTATAAATTTATCGCCTAAACTGCTATATGGCGTTTGGAGAATGAGGTCATAAAGTTCTATGCCACCTTCATGAATTTTGGCATCGGCTGAAAGTTCTTTCACCACTAACCCACATTTCTCGCGAAATTCAAGATGCTCTGATTGAAAATGCATGGAATCATCTATCAAATAAAAATCATTGAATACCCCATTGATATTGCGGTAGCTCATTTCATTGTAATTAAAATCCATGAAATCGGGTGCAGCATCGTTTCTACTAAAATAATCGAAACGGGTGTTAATGAAATTTACACGTTTACTATAGAGGGTCCAAACGCGTTTGGGTTTGTTAAGATCGCGAGGCCCACCATCAAAGTAATCAATAAAGAATTCATAATTACCAACTGTATCGCCTTTGTGCACACCAAACAGCACCTTACCACCTTCTATGGTAATTTCGTTTAATGTTACAATGCGTTTTAGATTATCAAAATCTTTATAATCTGCTTTTATATTTCTAAAATAAAAGAGTGTGTCTTGGTGTTGATCTTCAATGTAAACATTTTGCAAAACAGCCGTTTTAAAAAAATCAATATCAACCGCACCAACCTTAATTTTAGTGCCCATTTCATTGCTAAGATAAATAGTGGCTTTTTGCACTAACCAAGTTTGTACTGGCTGACTTTTAAAAACAATATAAAGCAGACCAATGCTAAAAATTAACATTAGTAAAATAAAACGCGCTATTTTAGATATTTTTGCAAGCACTATTTGCTTCCGATTTTTGCAAATATACCCACAATGCAATTGCCAATATTAACAGTATGCCATTAAATTCAGACACCCCCATTATATTGGCCATCGAAACATCGTGTGATGATACTGCCGCAGCGGTACTCTATAATGGCAAAATGCTTGCCAATATTGTGGCTACGCAGAAAATCCATGAACAATATGGAGGTGTTATACCCGAGCTTGCTAGCAGAGCGCACCAACAACACATTGTCCCTGTGGTGAAAGCGGCCTTGGACAAGGCCGGTAAAAACATTTCAGAACTTTCTGCAATTGCTTATACACAAGGGCCCGGCTTAATAGGTTCTTTGTTAGTCGGTTCTCAATTTGCGAAAGGTTTATCACTTGCTTTAAACATTCCAACCATTGGCGTCAATCATTTGCATGCACACATCGGTGCGCATTATTTAAATGAAAAGCCACCGCAATTTCCTTTCTTGTGTCTTTTGGTTTCTGGTGGACATACACAAATTGTAAAAGTAAACAGTCATTTAGAAATGGAAATCATCGGATCTACAATTGATGATGCCGCTGGAGAAGCCTTTGACAAAGCGGCAAAAATGATTGGACTTCCCTACCCCGGCGGGCCTTTAATCGATCAATACGCCAACAAAGGCAATCCCCTCGCTTATAAATTCCCTATCTCAAAATTGCCTGCTTATGATTTTAGCTTTAGTGGATTAAAAACCTCTATTTTATATTTTCTACAAAAACAAAAAGCAGAAGACGAACATTTTATTGAAAAACATTTGAATGATATCTGTGCAAGTATTCGTTATACAATTGTTAAAACACTGATGCAAACTTTGGTGCGTGCAGCTGAAGATTTAAACATCCAAGAAATAGGCATAGCAGGCGGTGTAAGCGCTAATGGTTTATTGCGAGACGAGTTAACCCAAATGGGCATTCAAAAAGGATGGAAAACCTACGTGCCGGCTTTCGAATATTGCACCGACAACGCAGGTATGATTGGTATTTTAGGTCACTACCAATATTTAAAAGGCGACTTTGCCGACATTTGTGCAATGCCTTACACGCGTGGACATTGATTTATTGTTACGAATAAGTTCGTATGATTAAGTTAAACACTTTTATAGGCAATAGAAACACTTTTATCGAAGATAAAAATTACTTCATCATAATTTAAAACAATTCAGCCTTTTAGTGGTTAAAATTGCAACTCTTTTATGAAAAAGTATTTATTAATCTCTGTATTCTCCTTACTATTTCTCCAATTATCGGCACAAAACAAAGTCACGCTTAGTGGTTATGTGAAAGACTCTGCCAATGGCGAGGCCCTTAATTCATGTAATGTATTTATTGAAGAACCTAAAGTTGGCACACAATCAAATGCCTATGGATTCTATTCATTATCTATTGAACCGGGTACCTATGTTTTTAATTTTTCCTTTGTTGGTTACAATACCAAAAGTGTTAAAATTGATATTTCTAAAAACACCACCCTTAACATGGAACTAACCAAAGCACTTGCGCAATTTGGTGCTGTTACTTTGAAGGGAAAGAAAAAAGATAACAATGTAGAAAAAGTTGAAATGAGCGTCAACAATTTAAACATTGCACAAATCAAAAAAATTCCTGCTTTGCTTGGCGAGGTAGATGTTGTAAAAAGTATTCAACTATTACCGGGTGTAAGTACAGTGGGCGAAGGTGCTACTGGCTTTAATGTGCGCGGTGGTAGTATTGA
The DNA here is from genome assembly GCA_947450015.1 of Bacteroidota bacterium. Taxonomy (GTDB): domain Bacteria; phylum Bacteroidota; class Bacteroidia; order NS11-12g; family UBA955; genus JABMMZ01. Next base: position 9,007 of record CANFUB010000071.1, read on the forward strand.
CCAGAACTTAATTCTTTTAGATGAAGCACCAGTATTTAATTCATCTCACTTGTTTGGTTTCTTTTCTATCTTCAATCCAGATGCAGTAAAAGATGTGAAATTAATTAAGGGAGGTATGCCTGCCACTTATGGCGGTCGTTTATCTTCTACACTCGATGTTAGGATGAAAGAAGGCAATAGCAAAAGAACCGAAGTGAATGGTGGCATAGGTGTTATTTTCAGTCGCCTTTCAATAGAAGGCCCTATTCTTCCCAAACGTTTAAACAACAAAGCTTCTTACATCGTTGCAGGAAGAAGAAGTTATATCGATGTATTGGCAAAACCATTTACTAAAAAGAACGAAAGTTTGAAAGATGCCATTTTTTATTTTTATGATTTCACCGCAAAAGTGAATTACACATTCAATGCGAATAATAAAGTATTTGTATCTGGTTATTTAGGTCGCGATGCTTTTGGTGTGCCGAATGCTAAATTCGATTGGGGCAACACCACAGCCACTTTGCGTTGGAACCATTTATTTTCTAAAAAACTATTCACCAACTTTACAACCTACTACAGCAAATATGATTACAGTCTAGGTTTTGGCAGTGACAACAGTTCATTCAGATGGAAATCAAACATTGTAAATTTCAGTGTTAAACCAGATTTCACGTATTATATCACACCAAAAAATACATTGAATTTTGGCGGAATTTCAACCTATTATATTTTCAGTCCGGGTAAAGCCACTTCTAAAGATTTAACATCAACAGTAGAATTTGGTTTACCTAAAAAATACGCGATGGAAAATGCATTATTTATTGAAAACGAGCAGAAGGTGAACGATAAATTAACCATGCGTTATGGTATTAGAGTGTCTAACTTTAATTATTTAGGCAAAGGCAGTTCATTACAATTGCAGAGAGATATAGCCGGCAAACGCGCTGAAGTTTTAGGCACCAAAACATATGAAGACATGGAGCTGATTAAATCGTATGTTACACCTGAGCCGCGTTTCTCATTGAATTATAAATACAACAAACTAACGGCTTTAAAATTAAGCTACAACCGCATGGCGCAATATCTCCATTTAATTTCTAATACTGCAGCCAGCGTTCCACTTGATGTTTGGACACCAAGCACCAATAATATTAAACCTCAAATTGCAGATCAAGTGGCCATTGGTTATTTCAAAAACTTTGGCAAGAACATCGATTACGAAATTTCAATCGAATCGTATTACAAAGAAATGCAAAATCAAATCGACTATATTGATGGTGCAGACTTATTGTTGAACTCGCAATTAGAAGCCGATTTGTTGAGTGGTAAAGGCCGTGCTTATGGTTTAGAAATTTATGCAAAGAAAAATGTCGGCAAACTAAATGGTTGGGTTTCTTATACCCTAGCCAAATCAGAAAGAAAAGTACAAGGCATCAGTCATAATGAATGGTATGCCAACCGTTTCGACCGTCG
>CANFUB010000072.1 GCA_947450015.1 Bacteroidota bacterium
ATGACAGAAGAAGAGCTATTAAAGGGCTGTATAGAAGAGCGACAAGATTGTCAAAGGGAGTTGTACAAGCGATTCGCTGGCAAAATGATGGTGGTGTGTTTACGGTATGCTAAAGATAAACTAGAAGCGGAAGACATGTTACAAGACGGTTTTATAAAGGTATTTGATAACGTTGGGAAATTTAAGCAAGAAGGTTCTTTAGAGGGCTGGGTGCGAAGAATTATGGTTAACACAGCCTTGAATAAAATTAGAGCCAACAAAATGAAGTTTGAAGATATTAGCGAAACCGGCAGTCATTTGGCCGATGGTGACGCAAACATCATTGATAAATTAAGTGAAGAGGCTATCTTAGAAATTATCAGTCATTTGCCCAATGGCTATAAATATGTGTTCAACATGTTTGCCATCGAAGGCTTCTCACATAAAGAAATTGCAGAAAAACTAGGCATAGAAGAGGCGAGCTCCAGAAGCCAATATGCCAAAGCTAGAAAATACTTACAAAACCAAATCATTCAACTCGAACAAATTAAATTATGACGAATAATAATTTTGAGAAGCGGATTCAAGATAAACTCAATCAATACGAGATTGAGCCTTCAGAAAATCTGTTTAACGATATTCTTGAAAAACGCGCATCACGCCCAAAATCCATTTTGAAGTTCACCTATACCAAATTAGGTGTTGCCTTATTGGCAGTTGCAGCGATTACACTTTTTGTATTAGTGGATTCTGGATCCCAATCTACCGCAAACGAGAATGCTTCAATTGCAGTTGCTGAGGATGCAAGTAATAACACTCACATTGCTGAAGCAGGTAGTTTAGAGTCGAATGCAAAAACAACAACTTCAGAATCAGTGAAAGAAATAATTGATGCTAAAGAAAAGACTAAAACATTTAAATTGAAATCAACACCTAAGCGTGCAAAGACAGCTGCTGCTAAGCAGGACGTTTCGAAATCAGATATTAAATGGACGAATAATGCGCCATCAGCTTCTCAAAAATCAGCAGTAGCGAATGCTAGTAAGCGCAATCAAAAAAGTGCCAAACAAGTCAAAACCTATGCAGGTTATCAAGACAATGGCGTTAATATTACAGACCGCTATTTTAATATCGATTCAAAAGACCGTCCAATTTTAGCAGGACAGCAACACCAAGGCAAGTCCCATTTATATGTTTACCATTCAGTAGATGAAGCCTTAATAAATGCTAAAGATTTAAGCTATTTGGTGCTAAAACCATTGCGAGTTATGAAGCCATCTGCTACACAAGAGCAAATTGCGGCATTCGAGAAAAAACAATTAGAGACCAAGCATAAAAAGCAACAACCATTTTATTTGGATTTGTATTACAGTGCGTATCAAACTAGCCATTCTGCAATTGGCAATAGTGAAATGGCCAACAATTATAAAGCATTGGCAAAGTCGAATGCCAACCATGCCTTTAACGTGAGAGTTTCAACACCAATTAATAGCCACATGAATGTATTCACTGGTTTTGGTTTGAATCAAATAAATACCCAGTTTGATGGCAAGATTCCAAATACAACCAACAAGGTGCATTACGAAACCTCTACCTACTATATTAATGATCCAATTACCGGTCTTCCAAAATTAGTACAACAAATTGATACCATATTAAATGGTCCTGTAAGTTACAATTTTGCCAACCGTTATATGGTTATGCAAATTCCACTTGGTTTAAGTTACAATTTTGGATTTGATAAAATGGACATTGGAATTCACGGTTCAGCTTTAATGAACATCACAACCAAGGCGAACGGCATGAATCCAGATTTCAATTTAGAGAAGATGCAAAGCTTTAGCTCAAATAAAAAACAACTTGGATTTGGAGCATCTTTAAGTCTAATGGTGGCCTACAAATTAACCAATAAAATTAAAATCATTGCAGAGCCAGGGTTGCAATTTTATCAATTGGGTGGTAAGAAAATTGGCAATGCCATGAACGAAAATATTTTGAATAAGGGACTTAATATTGGTCTAAGATATACCTTGTTTTGATCAAAAAGATTGGCATATTATTAATTTGTTTTGTTGCACTAAAAGGAGCAGCACAGAAAAATTATGCCAATGTAAATAATCAATTAAGTGCTGGAATTAACGCAAAAGGATTTTTGTTTGATAGTTTGAATTATGCAGGTTTAAAAACTGTAAACTATATTTTGTCAAATGGCGCGGGTATTTGGTTGTCTGCCAAAGATAGTTTAGGCGAATTAATGGTTTCGGGTCATGATGTATTAAACCATCAGCACGATTTTTGGCCGGGACCACTTCAGTTAAAAACAGCTATTCCTTCAGATAGTAGTACATGGAATAAAGTATACCCAATTAGCGCGGCTCAAATTAATTTTCACAGAGCACATTATAGAGATGACCAATACCAAGCTGCAACAGATATTTTAAATTGGCCGGGTTCGTTGGGGGCGCCCTACGCCCAAATACTTGCGCCATTTGTGGATGCAAAAGTTAACGATCAAATTTATACACCAACAGGAGGCGATTTTCCTTATATTAATTGCAATCAAATGGTATACAGTATTGCGAATGATAATGCAGGGTTACACAATTTGAGTAACAGTAAAGCCCTTGGCATCGAAGTGCATACAAGTCTGTACACTTTTAACGCAACTGATTCCTTTCTTAAGAATAGTGTTTTGGTGCGGTATGTTGTACATAATCGATCGACAAGAAATTACAAAAATTTTAGATTGAGCGCCATCACCTCCTTTCAGATTGGTGCCACAGAAAATGAATTTTTAGGAACCGATATTCCGAATCAAACGCTCTTTGCAATAAATGATACGAGCGAGGCAACGTTTAAAAATAAGTTGGTGTCTTTAGGATGTATGGCCATTAATCAAAAAATATCATCTACCATGTATTTCAATGATGACAATAATTTGTTGAACGGACGGCCATCGACCCCCAACCATTTTTATAATCTTATGCAAGGCAAATGGAAGAATGGCAAAAGTTTAGGCTTTGGCGGAACGGGCATTGATGGCAATGGCAAAGCTAAATTTGTATACCCCTATGCAAGTGACGATTCAAATGGCAATATAATGTGGAACGAGTATGGTAATTTACCTGGCAGACGCATTGGTGTTTTGAATTCTGACTCTACGGAATTAAAAGCGGGTACAGCGAAGGTTTACGATTTTGTTTATTTTGTTGTAGAAGAAAAATTTAACAACATTAAACAAATAGGTAGTTTCTGTTTAAACATCAAAAAGGGTTTATCTGAGCGAAAAGTACTAAAAGTTACACCTGAAATGGGTACAAACCAGACGAAAATTAACCTTTTCCCTAATCCACTTTCAGCAGGTGGAAAACTGTTTATTGATTTGAAGACAGATTTACCAATGTTTGCGAGGATTATCGACATAAATGGCAAAGAAATTTCCAATTATAATTTGCAAGGTTCTGAAAATTGTATTATCTTACCAGATAATTTAGTGGTAGGATTGTATTTTATTGAATTTAAAACATTAAACACAATTGAAAGACAAATACTCAACATAAATTAAAAAGCATTTACAAACAACGATGAAAAAAATATACAACATTTTACTGATTCTCTCAGTTTTTTTAATGGCTGATTCTGTGAAGGCCTCGCACATGATGGGGAGTGACGTTTCCTACGTCTGCATCAGTCCGGGTAAGTACAAAATTATTGCAAAGGTTTACCGCGATTGTCGTGGTATTCCGTTGAATAGTCCTGCCATACAAGCCTTTAGCCCAAGTTGTGGTTCTTCTATTTCGATCAGCTATACCAGAACCGCCATCAACGATATTTCGCCAACTTGTGTTGGTGGTACTGCCCCATGTAATCCTCAAAATACCACTGTTGGTAACGAGGGTATTGAGGAGCACGTGTTTGAGGGAACAGTTGATTTTAACACATCGCCATTTGATGCATTTGTTAAAAACGGTTGTTGCCAAATTTATTTTTCAGTTGAACAATGTTGTAGAAATGGTGCGATCACTACCTTGACCCAAGGTAACCTATACACAGAGGCCATGTTGGATTTGTGTAATATCAAAAAGAAATGTAATACCTCTCCTCAGTTGTCAATCCCTCCAGTAGCTTATATCTGCTGTAACTTGCCATTCACTTTTAACAATGGTGCTTTTGAGTTTATTGATGGCGATAGTTTGTCATACAAATTAGCAAACCCATTGAATGGCCACGGTTCAAATGAATCTTACCAAGGAACTTTTACTCCCACTATTCCAATGACACCATTCTGTTTACCTCCAGGTGTTATCAACTGTAAAGCTTTGCCAAATGCTAAACCACCACGTGGTATGTATTTCGATGGTAACACTGGTGATATTATCTTTACACCTTCAAAATGTGATGAGGTAGGGGTAATTGTAATTCAAATTGATGAGTATCGAAAGGATTCCGCTACTGGGCAATACCTACTCATAGGGGTCACAAGGCGGGACATGCAGTTGGTTGTAACCAAATGCGCGGATAACAACCCACCACAAATTCCTACAAATAATAAACAAACCATTTGTGAGGGAAATAAGCTTTGTTTCAAAATTCAATCGAGAGATACACGTGCCATTAATGCCACAAGAGATGATACCACACAAATGTGGTGGAATTACGGTATTCCCGGTGCAACCTTTACAATTGTAGATCCTACAGCGCGCGAAAAACAAGCAGAGTTTTGCTGGCAAACAAAAATTGGCGATGCCCGTGATTATGCATACCAATTTACAGTAACAGCGATTGATGACAACTGTCCGCGTCCTGGTAAAATTAACAAAGGATTTCTTGTATCCGTAAAAGCGAAAGCCCAGGCTAAACGCGTATATGAAATATTAGATTGTGGTAAATTAAGATTTACCTCTTATCCAAAAGATACAGTAAACTATAAAGGAAGTTACAACTATGAATGGGTCATTAGAGATAGTACCAACTCTGGCCTACCATATTATAAGAGTTTCCAAAAACGCGATAGTTTCAAATTTAAGCGAGGCGGAAAATACATTATTACCCATACCATTAATAACTTACCAATTAACTGTCCGACCATTTATACTGATACCGTTATCATGCCACCTGTGCTTGATGTAGAGTTGGCGTTCGGCAAAGATACTTTCGTGTGCGCAGGCGATAGCTTGGTCATTAAACCAATCATTGCCTATGGTGTGCCTAACTTTAAATACCGTTGGGAATCTCCATTGGGTACTTTCAAAACAAAAGATACACTCAATCGCTTTGCAATTAAACCAACCTTCAGTACAACCATATTACTTAAGTTGACGGATAAGAATAAATGTGTTGATACAGATACCATCAAAGTAAAATACCAACCAAATCCAGTTGTTAATATTGGACCAGATAAAAGAATTTGTACCTACCAAAGTGTAACACTCGATGCGCAGAATGCAGATACCATGCGCTACTATTGGTTGCCAGATGGTGATAGTACAAGGTTCAAAACCATTAATATTGCTGGTCAATACATTGCCAAAGTAATCGATATTTTAGGTTGCCACACCAGCGATACCATGAACCTAGCAGTGAATGATACCGTTGTGGCCATTGCTAAACCGGACAGAGAAATTTGTATCCAAGATACCCTTAAAGTGAAAGCCAGTCGCAGACCATTAGGTTACAGCCGTACCATGGTGTGGACCGATTTGAATACAGGTATTGTAATGGCGAACGACAGTTCTTTCAAAACAAAAATTGTACAACAAGCCGATCGCAAATACGATTTGTTCTTGAAGGTTACACAAGGAGGGGTTACATGTATCGACAATGATACCCTTATCATTACTGTGAACCCATTGCCGACCTTTAGTTTTGCCGGCTTGCCACCAAGGTGTTTCACCGATGGAGCAGTTAACTTAACGCAAAAACAAATCGCCATCGCTAAAGACCAGTCAGGTGCTAAATTTACCGACATTCGTTATTTCCAAAAATTCAAAAAACCAAGTTGGGTGACTGGCGGACCGGTAGGTAGTTCTCCTTATGTATACAATTATCCATTGTTTATCAAAAACGAACAAGTACCACAAGCTGGTTTGAAAGATACCATTTGTTATGATTATAGAGATTTCAAAGGTTGTTACTACTCAGAATGTAAACCAATTCGTTTAAATCCAAATCCTTTGGTTCACATGAAGAATGGTATATTCTGTCAAAAAGCGGGACCAATTAATTTAGAAAAACTAGTTGATACCCCTTTCGTAAAAGTGGGTGGTATTCAATCTTACCGCGTATTATCTGTGCCACCATCTTCTGGGGTTGATCCAACTGCATTAATAACTGAAGATAAATCTTATGTGCCTAGTAAATACTGGATGGATCCAGGATTAGAAGGCGAAAACAACAAAACAGGTGATTACATGGTGGAGTATTGCTTCAAAAACCCAAGCACCAGCTGTCAAAAATGCGACACTGCTAGAATTACAGTGGTGCGCTTACCAGAAATACAATTCGATCCAATTCCTAGTCAATGTATAAATTATCCATTGTTAGCTTTAGATAGTTTTGTGGTTGAGAAAACCAGTGGAAGAAGATTCCCTGATGGGTATTGGAAAACAATTGCCTATGGTGGTTCTAGAGATAAAACGCAACCTGCCGTTAACAATGCAATTAACAATGCCGTAAAATTCCAAAAGAAATTTGATCCTAGCACTGGGTCTGGTCAATACCAATTGAAATTTACGGATACCTCTAGTGGTTGTATGGTAACCGATAGTACCGACATTAATGTAAATGGTTTGCCGCCAATTAAATTGGCCACTGCAGATACCGTTTGTTCTACTTCTGGTATCTTCCAATTGAAAACCAATTACCCAGATAACAGTCCTAATGGTTCTTGGTATGGTTCATTTGTAACGGGTTCAACTTTCGATCCAAGCAAAGGTCCAGGCGCTCAACAATATGAAGGTCCTTATAAATTGGTTTACAAATACACCAATCCACTGACCAAATGTTCGGATACTGCCTTTACTTTTAAAACCATTCAAACCCAACCTGAGATTACCATTACCAATGCCGATCCATACACACTCTGCGAGAACGATACCTTTAAATTGAATTCTACCAGCAAGTTTGTAACCAAAGGAATTGTTTGGAGCACAAGTGGCGATGGAACCTTCTTAAAAGGCACTAAACTACCAAATACAACCTATTACCAGGGTACACAAGATACAATTGCAGGTGAAGCCATTTTAACAGTAACAAGTAACAAAGAAGGTGTTTGTCCGCAAGTATCTGATAATTTAAGAGTGGTATTAGAGCCTTATCCAGTATGGAGTATGCCAATGCACTTTGTACAATGTGAGCCAGGCTTAATCGACTTTAGTACATTTGTAACCCAACCAGCGGATCAATCAAAATTGCGTTACGATTGGTATTATGGCAATGGCGATAGTATCTTAAATAGTACCAATGGTTCTCCACTCGGTATTAAATATCCAATCTCAAAACAAGGTTGGTACAATGTAAAATTAACAGTGCACAACCAATGGGGTGCATTGCCAACAGAATCTTGCGCAGTAACAAAAGATTCATTGGGATATGTAAGAATTATACCGACACCAAAGGCAGGCTTTACAAGTGATCCAGGTTTCTTTACCACTGTGGCCTTCCCTAAATTCAAGTTCTTTAACAATTCGAAAGTAACATGGGGTACCATGACCCACGAGTGGAATTTTGATAACTTGAACAATCCGGATGATACGAGCACACAAGAGAATCCAATCCATACTTATCCAACCGATACCACCAGTTACTATGTGTTCTTGAAATCGACCTTCACGTACCCACAATCGGCCGATCCAAAAGTATTGACAGAAGACTTTTTATGTTGGGATACCATTAGCCAATTGCGTAAGATAGGACCAGATGTAACGGTATTCGTGCCAACTGCCTTCAGTCCTGAGGGTACTGGACCGAAATTGAACAACACGTTCTATGCGGTGGTGAATGGTGAGAAAACCTTCCACATCGAAGTGTTCAACCGTTGGGGTGAATTGCTTTGGGAAACCGACAACAAATACGAAACATGGAACGGTAGATACCGCGATGGCGATTGCCAACAAGATGTCTATGCATGGGTTGTTAAGGTAACTGCCTACGATGGCGAAGAATACAGGTACGAGGGTACTGTAACATTATTGCGATAAATGAACAACTGCTCATAATATATGAAAAGTGTTTTTAAACTTCAAAGACTATTGATATTGGTGCTAATTAATTTTAGCGCCAATATTGGTTTAAAAGCATCCCATATTCTAGGCGCAGAAATTAGCTATCAACACATAAAGGCAAGTCAGTATAAATTTACTTTAAAAGTTTACCGCGATTGCAATGAATGTAAGTTCAATAACAATGGTGGGGGCAATAACAATGTGAATTGCGATGAGGTGCCGAATTTAAAAATCAATGGTGTAGTTAACTCAGGTTACAGCGGTTTCTTAGATGATATACAACTAACAAGAGTTGCCATTAAAGATATTACACCCACATGTTATGGCACATTAAGCAAATGTCATGGAGGCTCTGGTATTGATAATGGTTACGAAGTACAAATATTTGAAGGCGATTATAATTTTTCCAATTTTATTCAACAAGGGAAATGCGCATTTGATATAAGCATTGCTATTTCTGGAAGAAATCCTGCGATTAATTCATCGTTAGCCGAGCAAAATTTTTTCAACTATGTGCATTTGAATTTATGCAATGGTTTGCCAAATGAATCCAGCAAATTTAATTTAAATCCTGTCTTAACACTGCTTCAAAATCAAACCCATCGCATTGCGCTAGGGATAAGTAACCCAGATAATGATTCATTGGTGTTCAAACTGCAACCAGCGTTGTTAAACCGTTTGCAATCCATTAGTTATAGTCTCGGTAAAACAGGCACTAAGCCTTATACAGTTTATTGTAGCAGTGGTTCTAATTGTCCGCCAAATCCAGATGCAACCCCATTGGCTGAAGGGTTTTACCTTTCACCTACAACTGGAGATTTAGTGTTCACGCCAACTGTTCAAAGCGAAGCTGGTGTAATTGTAGTTGAATGTGAAGAATGGAAAAAAGATGCCAACGGAATGTATTTCCTCTCAGGTGTTACCAGAAGAGATATATATGCAGAGGTTGTCTCTGGTACCAATAATTTACCAGTCATAAAGAATAAAGAATTAAATATTACGATTTGTGAAGGTGAAACATTCAATTATCCAATTGATTTAGAAGATCTGAAATTGTTTGGCTTATTCTCGGATACAGTTACCCTTGAATACTTTTCTGATTTAAACGATTTGTCAATCATTAAATCGAACTTAAACATTCCGCCTTATAATTATTACCGCCTCAGCTTGTCTAATACCCTCAATAAAAATGGCAAGTATTACATAACATTGTTGGCAAAAGATAATAATTGCCCAATGAATGGTCAAGGCTCTAAAACAATTGTCTTGAATATTCTTGCCAATAGACAGTTAAACTATACTTATAAAACAAAGAATTGTGGATTGCTTCAGGTTGAAAATAAAAACAAAAACCAAGCGGTGCGATGGACCCTTTGCGATATTAATAATAAGGAGATTTATAAATCAATTTCAACGGGATTTAACTTTCAGTTGCCAAGTGGCGGACAATATATTTTGAAGTACTATCTTGAAGCGACAGATAAATTATGTGCACTTAGTAAACAAGATGTAATCACCATCCCTGATTTTGTAAGTCCTGTAATTGATTTGGGCCCAGCTCAAAATGTTTGCCCAAGCACCTTGGTGACAATTGCTCCAATAAAGCTCAATACATTTGATAAGTATAAAATTCTCCTTGAAAATGTAGAAGTGCAATTGCCTTATAAATACACTGCAGTGAATGATGTTCGCCATCATTTTAAAGTGGTTCAAGACAATGGCTGTTTTGCAGAATTAGTATACAACGTGAATGTTTATCCAACCTTACAAAGAAGCTTTATAAAAGATACCCTTTGTGCCAATATCACCGCAAGGTTAGATTTAGATGAATTGATTTTGGCAGATAAGAATTTAATTACTAAGATTGATTTTAGTACCCTCAGTACAGCGTTAAGCATTCAAAAAATAAATGATTTGAATTGGGAAGCAAAAATAGCCAAACCAAATGCGGCTCAAGTAATTTTGAATTGTGTTATTACGGATAAGAATGGATGTGTAACCAAAGATCTATTAACCCTTGAAATTGTGGAACCACTACCAATTGGCATTAATGTTCCAAAAGAGGTTTGTTCCAATATAAAATCAGTCAATTTAGAATCATCAAAGTGGTCTCAGTGGACCTGCATAAACTATCC
>CANFUB010000073.1 GCA_947450015.1 Bacteroidota bacterium
CTTAAATTGGTTGTTCCAATAATAATGGTTAGAGAACATGTAACTCTGCTGATAGGTTGGCTGTGCCGCCATGCTCATGGCCTCTAACAAGATGGTGTACTGCTCGTTTTTACCAATGGCTGCTTTGTTTTTCCATTGTAAAAAATGATCGGTTTGGTTATAGCCGGCCAAAAACAATTGACCTTTTACTTCCGACTGAAAGGTCTTTAAAAAATTAAAATTCACTTGCCCATAAATCGAATGATTATAGTTTTTTAATAAGTGGTAATTGGTGGCACTCGAGCCTTGGTAATAATGCAGGCGGTCGATGCGGGTACCTGCAGTAAAACTAACCCCCTTTTCTCTGATAGGCGAAAATATTTCAAAACTATTGCCGATGCTGGTAAAGCCCATGCTGTCTGCAGTGTAAAGCTGATTGTAATGAGAGGCAGAATCGTAAATGTTTGAATTGATATCGGCCAATTTATCGGTGTAATAATTGCCTTGTTTTTGCCAATTAAAACTATGTCCTATGCCCAATTGAGGAATGAATGTTTTAAGGGTATCTTTACTGTATTTGCCTTTGATCCAAAAGGTATGGTTGAATTGGTGGTCGCGGTAACGGTTCACATTGCGAGCACTTACCAATTCTACATTTGCAAATCTTAAATTAGACGGTAAATTTTTAAAGTACAACTCATTCTCTTTGGTTTGCAACAAGCCACCACTTTCGTTAAAGCCCGTTTTATTCCATGTCAGGATGGTGCTTGCCAAATAGCGTTGGTTCTTGGTTCTGTAATACGCAGTGGTTTGAATGTTTTTCATCACATTGGTGTTGCGCACAAAATATGCTTCGTTGGTGGTGCTGTGATAATTCACCGAAAAATTAAAACGCTCACCTATGTTTTGTGTATGCACGGCATCGAAACCAATGAGGCCTCTCCCACTTTGTCCTGCCTTTCCTTGGGTATAATAAAAATAAGTATAAGGCAATTTGGCTTGGTAAAATTTGGCATTCTTATTATAAAAATAATAGTCCCCATAAGGATTGAACCCAGTAATAAAACCAGTCTGAGTGGCGGGCGTATAACTTAAATTGAGGTATGGGGTAGCAACATCACCAAGGTCTTGAATGGCCGTATGGGTGCGCCTTACGCGGCTGTATTGCGAAAAATACAACATGCCAGAATCGGTTGCTTTCTTAAATTGAAAATTGCGATGAAGGTCGTGTTGATTGGTGCTAAAGGGGTCTAATCGCTTGGCTGTATCGAACACTTCTGTTTGTGCATTGGCACTAACAGTGATAAGAAAACATAAAAGGATTAACAGGTTCCGCATTCAAAAATCTAATGTTTGCAAAAGTAATACCAAAAGAGGCTTTGCAAAGCATTAAGTAAAAAGCTTAAAATTAAAATAACAACCTTTCGCCTAAAACGGTATCATCGATTTTGCCATCGCTCCACGCTAAATGACCGTTTACAAAGGTTTTGGCAATGCTGTAATCGAAGGTCTGACCTTCGAAAGGACTCCATCCGCATTTGTATAAAAGATTGGCCTTTGTTACAGTTTCGGCTTGTTTTTTCACCAATACCAAATCGGCATAATAACCTTCGCGAATATAACCGCGGTCCTTAATTCTAAAGAGAATGGCAGGATTATGACTCATTTTGGTAACGATTTGCTCGAGGCTTATTTTACCTTGGGCATAAAATTGAAACATGGCTTGTATGCTTTGTTGTACAAGCGGTCCGCCTGAAGGGGCCTTGATATAGGCTTGTTCTTTTTCTTCGATGGTATGTGGGGCATGGTCGGTGGCTATCACATCGATTCTACCATCGAGCAAGGCTTTCCAAATGCCCTCTCTATCGGCAGCCGATTTAATGGCAGGATTCCATTTGATCCAATTGCCTTTGGTGGCATAGTCGGCATCGGTAAACCACAAATGATGGATGCAAGCTTCGGCTGTAATGTTCTTTTTTTCTAAAGGCACATCGTTGGTAAACAAGGAAGTTTCTTTGGCTGTACTGATGTGTAAAATATGTAAGCGTGTACCGTGTTTCTTCGCTAATTCAACCGCCATGCTGCTGCTTTTATAACAAGCTTCTTCGTTGCGAATCAAGGCGTGTTGCATAGCTGAAAGTTTGTCGCCATACTCGTCCACATATTTTTCTAAATTATTTTTAACGGTTGTTTCATCCTCGCAGTGGGTGGCAATTAGCATGGGACTGTTAGCAAAAATATGATCGAGGGTCGAAGGATTATCGACTAACATATTGCCAGTGCTACTGCCCATGAAAATTTTAACACCACAAACATTGGCTGGATTGGTGCGCATTACCTCATCGTAATTATCATTAGTTGTACCCATAAAGAAAGAGTAATTCGATAAAGAGACTTGGGCTGCTCTTGCATATTTCTCGGCTAATAAAGCTTGGGTAGTGGCTTGGGGATTGGTATTGGGCATCTCCATGTAAGAGGTAACACCACCTGCAGCTGCTGCTCTGCTTTCGGTAAACAAGTCGCCTTTGTGGGTTAAACCTGGTTCTCGAAAATGCACTTGATCGTCGATAGCGCCTGGCACCAAATAATGGCCTTCGGCATTAATCTCGATGGCATTTGGATAATCGATGCGGGTATCGATCTTTTCAATTCTTTGATTTTTTATAAGCACATCGCCTACCCATTGTTTTCCTTCATTGATAATGGTGGCTTGTTTGATTAAATAAGTTTTCATTGGTAATGCAAAAATAAGGAAAGATTAAGATTAATTGGTGGACTTTAAACTTCAAAAAAATAGAAAAAGTAAGGTGACCTAGATTCCTTACTTCTCAAAATCTTATCAATAAAATTGATGACCCTATCCAATTAAAATTTTTAAGTGAATGAACATTCATTTATATTTGTACCGGATTTAATGCGGAGTAAAGACGAACATAAGGAACGGATGATACGCGACAAGGCCATGGAAATGATTGTGAAGGAAGGCTTTGATGGTATGAGCATGCAGAAGCTTGCCAAGGCAGCCAATGTTTCGCCAGCCACCATTTATATCTATTTCAAAAATCGCGAAGACCTCCTAAACCATTTGTACAACGAAGTGCAAAACACTTTTTCGGAAGTGGCGCTTAAGGGTTTCAGTCCCGATTTATCGTTCGAAGATGGCCTTTGGTTGCAATGGCAAAACCGCTTGCGTTTTATCAACGAGTTTCCTTACCAATACCAATTCTACGAACAGTTTCGCAATTCGCCTTTGATCAACCATTCCGATGTGCAATTGATCATGGACTTTAAAACCAATATGAAACATTTTTTAATGAACGCCCTCAAAAATGGCGAAATCAAAAAAATGGAACCTGAGGTTTTCTGGTCGCTGGCTTATGGTCCTTTTTACTCTTTAATAAAATTTCATTTACAAGAAAAAACCATGATGGGAAGGCATTTTAAATTAAGTCCTGCCATCCTCAAATCCGTCTTCAAACAAGTTATCAAATCACTACAATAAAAAAATAAACATGTCTGCACCAACCACCAAAACCAAATCTATATTTACTTCCTACGAAAAATTTGTAATCGCCATTATTGCCATCATACAGTTTTCTGTGGTGCTCGATTTTATGGTTTTATCGCCTCTCAGTGCGATACTATTGGAAGAAATGAAAATATCAACTGCCGAATTTGGCTGGGTGGTATCGGCCTATGCTTTTAGTGCAGGTATTTCGGGCATTTTAGCAGCAGGCTTTGCCGATAAATTCGATCGCAAAAAATTGATGCTGTTTTTCTACATTGGATTTGTGTTTGGTACCTTCTTGTGTGCCATTGCACCAACTTATCAATTTTTAATGATGGCGCGCATTGTGACAGGTATTTTTGGAGGCGTTATTAGTTCAATCAGCTTTGCAATTATCTCAGATATTTTTAAAGTTGAGCACCGTGGTCGCGTAATGGGTTATGTGCAAATGGCGTTTGCCGCGAGTCAAATTTTAGGTTTGCCCATTGGTTTGACTTTAGCGAATAAATTTGGATGGCACTCTCCTTTCTGGATGATTGCAATTTTCTCGTTATTGGTAGGTGTGGTGATATTGGTTTATTTAAAGCCAGTAACTGAGCATTTGAAAATCAAGTCAGCAGTTCATCCCTTTCAACATTTATGGAATACGGTTTCGAATTCAAATTACATGAAAGGCTTTATTGCCACTGTATTTCTAGCAACAGGTGGATACATGTTAATGCCATTAGGCGCTGCCTTCAGCACACGCAATTTGCATATTAGCAAAGAATTATTGCCAGTCTTATATGGTGTAACCGGTGTCTTCTCTATTGCCTTCGGTCCATTGACTGGCAAAATGAGTGATAAATTAGGCAGGTTTAAGGTCTTTCTTTTTGGCACCGTATTGAGTGGCATTATGGTGGCCATTTATACCCAATTAGGTCCAACAGAATTGTGGTTGGTTATTTTAATCAATGTGATTTTATTCTTAGGTATCAACTCTCGTATTATTTCATCATCGGCACTAATGACCGCTTTACCAGAGCAAAAAGACCGTGGTGCTTTTATGAGTGTTAACGCATCGATACAACAATTATCTGGCGGTATCGCGGCAGGTATTGCTGGCTTAATCGTATTGAAACCTGATTTAGAAACAGCACCATTACAGCGCTACGACATTTTAGGCTATGTGGTATTGGTATCCATGGCCATTGCAGCATTCATGATTTTCAGATTAGATAAAGAGATAAAGAAAAAGCTAGAAGCGGCAAAAGCTGTGAAGCCATAATGTATGACTTTGCCATCCACCAATAATTTATAACAAGGATCAAACATCCAGTTACAATTTCAAATATTTTTTATACTAAATGGTATTATACCAAACGGTATAAAATTAAAGTGTACCTAATTTTTCATTTACTAAGCGCATGGCCAAGGCCTTTTGCTCTTCGCGACTGAGGTTAGAATTATCAATCACGATGGCATCTGATGCTTGTAACAGCGGACTGTTTGCTCTTGTAGAATCTTGTAAATCGCGACTGCTTAAATTCTCCAACACTTCTTCGAAGGTGGTTAATACATCACCCTTTTGGCGCAATTCAGCTAGTCTGCGTTGGGCCCTTATTTCGGGTTGAGCGGTCATGAATATTTTTAACTCAGCATCTGGAAACACTACAGTGCCAATGTCTCTGCCGTCCATGACAACACCTTTGTTTAAACCAATTGTGCGTTGTTGTTTTACTAAAAAATCTCTTACCGCATCAATTTTACTCACTGGACTTACAAGATTGCTTACCTCCATTGTGCGAATTTCGGATTCAATATTGTCGCCATTTAATAAGGTTTGGTAATGGTTCAAAGCTGAATTAAATTCGAAACTAATCTCCAATTGTGGCAATAAATTTTCGATGGCAGCAATATCCTCAACCGCAATATGTCTTCTTATTAAAGCCAATGTTACCGCGCGGTACATGGCGCCTGAATCAATAAAAAGATAGTTGAGTTCTTTGGCTAATTCTTTGGCAAGTGTGCCTTTACCACAACTACTATAACCATCGATAGCGATATTAATTTTAGGATTGCTCACAAGAAATTAGGCCTCTGCTTTAACGAACATCGATTTAACAAATGCTAAAACTTGATCGGCTTCTTCAATCGTATTGTATTTGCCAAAAGAAAAGCGCACGGGGGCACAATCCAAATTTTTATTAAGGGCACGTATCACATGTGAACCCGCATTGCTGCCACTCGAACAAGCGCTACCGCCTGATACAGAAATACCTTGAATATCGAAATTGAAGAGCAACATTTCGTTGGCCACAGATGGCGGAAATGCTAAACTTAAAACCGTATATAAACTGCGACCTTCAGGATCACCATTGAATTTTATTTCAGGTAATTCTGCTTTAATTTTATCGATTACATATTGTTTCAAAGCTTTGATATGGGTTTGTTTTTTTTCCATATCGCGGTAACATATTTCGAGGGCTTTTGCCATACCAACAATGCCATAAACATTCTCGGTACCACCTCTAAGCTCGCGCTCTTGCGCACCACCTGTTAAAATAGGTTGTAACTTTAATCGTTTATTCATGTATAAAAAACCAACACCTTTTGGACCATTGAATTTATGTGCAGCACCCACGGCAAAATCAATGCCCATGGTTTGAAAGTCGAAGGGATAATGTCCCATTGTTTGAACCGTGTCGCAATGAAACAAAGCATTGTATTGTTTGCACAGGGCACCTACTTTTTCGACATCTAATAAATTACCAATTTCATTGTTGGCATGCATTAAACTCACCAACACATTGGAATGGTTTTTAAGTAATTCTTCTAAACTATTTAAATCGACATGGCCATTCTCGGTTAACTTAACAAAATGTAATTCAACTTTTCCTTTGTGTGCCAACTCCTCTGCCGTATGTAACACTGCATGGTGCTCTATAGGTGAGGTAATAATGTGCTTAACACCTAAAGTATTCACACTGCTTCGCAATGCCATGTTATCGGCCTCAGTTCCGCCCGATGTGAAAATAATTTCACCAGGTGTTACATTTAGTAAACTTGCAATTGTTTTGCGACTGATTTCGAGCTGTGCTTTTACCTTTCTGCCATGGCTATGGCTCGAAGAAGGATTACCAAAATCTTCTTTTAGAATAGGCAACATGGCTTCAAACACTTCAGGGTCTACTGGTGTTGTTGCGGCATTATCAAAATAAATTTTCAAATTATTATTAGATTTTATTGTGAATGGTACAATAGCCAAGAATTTTATACAATAATTTGGCTAAATTAAATTGGGTCAGTATTTCGCCTTCTTTAGGCGCACATTCTACGATATCGAAACCGATGATGTGTTTTTTTTCCGCTACCTTCTTTAAGAATCGCAAGCCTTGGTGCCACGTTAAGCCACCTGGCTCTGCTGTGCCAACGGCTGGCATTACTGAAGGATCGAATCCATCGGCATCTATGGTCAAGTATACTTTGTCTTCTAATTTTGCAATGCACTCATCCATCCAAGCATCACCATCTTGCAGCATATGCGCGTACCAAGTGTTAATTAAAGGAGAAGTTTTGATGAGATCTGCTTCCTCTTTGCATTGCGCTCTGATACCAATTTGACAAATCGGCAAACCTAAATCATGGATGCGTGCTAAAACGCTTGCATGTGAATAAGGATTGTCGTGATAAGATTGTCGTAAATCGCTGTGGGCATCGATTTGTAAAACAGAAAATGAAGCGTGGTGTTTTTTGAAGGCCCTTACAAATCCTAATGAAACAGTATGTTCGGCACCAAGTGATACCACATACTTTCCATTTTTTAAATGCATATCTGTTTGTTCTTCGATTAAATCGACTGCAGCAGCATCGGCTAAATCGCCTAATGGCATTTCAGCAACTGTTGCAATGCCTATTTTTTTGTAAGCTTCTTGGTCGGTCTCTTCATCGTAAAACTCAACAAAATGACTGGCTTCAATAATGGCCTTTGGACCGAATTTACTACCTTCTATGTATGAAGATGTTTTTTCGTAGGGAGCAGATTGGATAACAACCTTTGCGCTTGCATAGTCGTATAGTTCTTTTTCGGTAATACCTAAAAAATTCTCTTCTTCAGAAAATGAATGCATGAAATAAATCGATTACTGTTTTGTATTATTTAACACGCTCTACATACTCAATGGTACGTAAATCAATTTTAATTTTATCGTTGATATCAACAAACAATGGCACCATTAAAGTAGCACCAGTAGATACTGTTGCAGGTTTAAAAGTATTGGTAGCTGTGTTGCCTCTTTCTCCTGGCTCGGTGTAAGTTACTTCTAGCTCAACGTGGGTTGGTGGTTGTGCACCAATTGGGGTATCGCCTTCTTCGAAAGAAACAAGTACTATCATCCCTTCAATCATGAAAGGAGCAGCCTCTCCAAAAAATATTTCTGATATGTTATATTGTTCAAAGCTTTCATTGTCCATGCATACAAGGTCATTGCCCTCTTTATACAAATAAGACAACTCTCTCACTTCTACTCTCACAACGTCTACCTTTTCGCCAGGGTTAAAACGGTTTTCGGCCGACTTACCGGTTTTTACGTTTTTCATTTTACCTTGATAAAATGCACGCAAATTACCTGGTGTGCGGTGTATATACTCTGTTATTTGAACTAACTCTCCGTTGTAACGAATGAATTGACCAACTGATAAATCTGATGCTGTAGCCATGATATAATATTTGTGAATTTTTGTGCGAAATTAAGTTGAATTTGGGGTATTAGCAAATTGGGTTTTGTACCACCAAAATGGCCAATAATGTTGACCAATTGAAAACTAAACTTATCGAATGAGGGTAATTACCCCTGATAAAGTTTTGATTTCTTCCGGTTTTGTTCTTAGCGCATATTTAAATAAATAGTAATAAGTGCCAGGGGGGCATTCAGTACCCGTATTCATTACCTTTCCATTCCAATTGGTATGGGTTGTTGGGTCGCCATCCTTTTCTTGCTTAAACACCTCGACACCCCAACGGTTATAGACAATTAAATCATACAAACTCTCACCTTCAATTAAAATATCATACTCATCGTTTTTACCATCTATGGTGCCAGGGGTAAATACATTGAACAATTGAAAATCTGATAAATGGTCGTTAAACACAGCCTTACAGATTGTATCGGCACAGCCAAATGGTAAAGTTGCGATTAAACATACCGTGTAATGCCCAGTATCGTTGCCATAATTGTGCGTTGGATCTTTAAGCGTTGACGTATTGTTAGTGCCAGAGGCGCTTTGTCCGAAATTCCATTTTAAGCTGGCATTGCTAGGTGTTGATTGATTATAAAATTGAAACACGGGTGGTATCACCAAAGGATCGGTTGTAAAATTGGCCTTTACCCCAAGCACTAGCACTTGCTTTTGTGCACTATCACGGCATTGGTTGTTAATAATTGGATTCGTATAACCTGGAGTTAAACGAACGGTATACAAACCCTCCCTTGCATAACGGTAGTCGAAGCCGGTGCCCAACGACATTTTAAATTTCGAAGTACTATCGCCCATCTGCCATTCATCGTATTGATAAATGGTATCGCTCTTACTACTAAAATTAATGGTATTGCCCAAGCAAATTGTGTCGATGCTTTGAATGCCTGTTTTACCAAATGGCAAAACCAATACCGACCGGTTGGTATCTTTTTGAAAATCCTTATCTGGAAACGTGGTTTTACAATAATAGGTATTGCCTGAGATAGGATTGTATACGGTATCTAAACCTGTTAATGTGATGCGATAACGGCCCGGTTTGGTGTAGTTAAAAAATACATTTTTATTAGAATCTGTTTGATAGTTAGACCCATTTTGATCGCCAAAACTCCAATTATAGGTCTTACAATATTTCGATAAATTCTTAAACTCGGCCCGCAGCGAGCCACAGCCAATGGTATCAAGAATCACAAAATACGGTTTGGGACCAATAATTTGCACCTCATAATCGATGGTATCCTGACACCCAGAGATGGTTTCGACGGCATGGTAGACATGGATTTTATCGAGTGCTGTGTTGATGACTTGCAAAGGATCTTTCACAAAACTTGAATACACTCCATCGCCAAATTGCCAAGCATATTTCAAAATACCCTCGCCTTTGCCCTTGATATAGCTCGATGAATCCAAAAATTGTTTAAGCTCAGAACAGTAGATAATTTTCGATTGATAGGTAACATTCGCTCTTAAATCTTGGATTAAAATAGAATCGCGCAAAGTATCGGTGCAACCAAAAGAGTCGTTCATCACCATTTCATAATGCTGCATACCGCCCTTCTTAAAATTGAAACACGGTCTAAAACTATTAATTAATGTGTCTGGAAAATTCCACTTGACCTTATTTTTAGGTGTATTGTATTTCCAAGCGGTACCGGTAATATTATCGTATACAAAGGGTGAAAAACAAACTTGGTTTTCGAGGCACGTGAACCGCGAATTAAAACCACCCAAGACCTTGCCTTCCTTTAAATCGAGGGTTTTGTTGTATTCGCACCCCGAACTACTTGTAATGATAACTCGGCATAAGGTATTGACTCCTCCACCCTTGTAAAAATGCGAAAACGAATCGATAATGGTGTCCTGCTGAGGTTTGAATTCCTCGAATTTTCCATCGTACCAATTGATGCTTATTTTTTCGCCTTTAGTAAAGTGTTTATTCTTTAAAAAAACACTTGCGCGTATGGGTTTACAATGGTACAATTTGGAAGAAAAGGTATCTATTTTGGGGCGGTGCACGTGTAGGAATTTTTTGCGGTAAACCGTATCAAAATAGTGCATCGTATCCTTGTGAATTTTGAAAGAATCGTTGCCAAAGTTTTC
>CANFUB010000074.1 GCA_947450015.1 Bacteroidota bacterium
GTGTAGGTGTTGAAGATGTTGAGGATCTAATTGCAGATATAGAACAAGCCTTAGCCAAGGTTTAAGCCTATTAGCGGGACGCTTATCAATGATAATAGACACTGGGAAATTTTTTCTTTAATCTAATCTCCGAATATCCCTTTCGAAAGGGAGTGAAAGCTTAGACCTTTTAATATACCTTAAAAACAAGTAGTAAAAATATCAACAAGCATATTTATAATTAGTCAACTTAGTTGACTAAAAATGCACTAGGGTATGTTTAAGAATTTATGCGTTTGCAAAGAGATTTGCCATTGTGGATGCTCTTTTACAAAATCAATAATCAAAGGCGTTATGCTATCGGCTTTGCTCCACTCGGGTTGTAAGTACAATCTGCAGCCCGGTTTCAAATCAGCTACAAAACTATTGGCCCATGCAATATCGCTGGGATGAAAAACCACTGCTTTAAATTCATCGGCTTTTATCAAAGCTTCTTTAATGGGAAACTTAAATTTTTTAGGAGATAAACACACCCAGTCGAGTGCTCCTTTTATGGGATAAGCACCAGAAGTTTCGATGTTTACTTGTACGCCTTCTGCTTTTAAAACATCTACCAAAGGATTTAAATCGTACATGGCTGGCTCGCCTCCGGTAATCACTACTAACTTCGCCTTCGCATCGGTTACCAATTTCACCAAAGTTTCAACAGTCATTTGCGGATGAATTGATGCGTCCCAACTTTCTTTTACATCGCACCAAACACAACCCACATCGCAACCGCCCAAACGAATAAAGTAAGCGGCTGAACCCGTGTAAAACCCTTCCCCTTGAATGGTATAGAAATGCTCCATCACTGGATAGGTTGTAGTCGAAGCCATCTTAAAGTCCAATATTGTTTTTGTAAGCTGTAAAGGTATTGCTTAATAAAGCCGCAATGGTCATTAAACCAACACCACCCGGCACTGGTGTCAGATAAGAAGCCACTTCTTTCACTTCTTCAAAATCTACATCGCCTTTCAAATAAAAACCACTTTTGCGTGTGGCATCATCAACTCTGGTAATGCCCACATCAATTACTACTGCTCCCGGTTTTACCATGTTCGCTTTTACAAAGCCTGGTTTACCCAAAGCAACAATTAAAATATCGGCTTGTCTGGTATGGTGTTCTATGTGTATGGTTTTACTGTGGCATAACGTAACTGTACAATTGCCATAGGGTCCGCTGTTGCTCATCAATAAGCTCATTGGCCGACCCACAATATTGCTCCTACCTATCACCACACAATGTTTTCCGCTTGTTGGAATATTGTAGGCTTCGAGCATCATCATGATACCCAGTGGGGTTGCAGACACAAAGCCTTTATCGCCTCTGGCCAATTTCCCCATGTTGATATAATGAAAACCATCTACATCTTTTAAAGGTGAAATGGATTGGGTAATCAAAGTTTCGTTCATATGGGCAGGCAAAGGCGACTGCACTATAAGGCCATCGATTAAAGGATTAACGTTGATTTCTTTAATTTTTGAAAGTAAATCGGCTTCGGTAGTATTGGCCGGCAATCGCAGAATCGTTGAATCGTAGCCCAAAGCTAAACTGTTGCGCTCTTTACTATCAACATAGGTTCTGCTTGCTCCATCTTCGCCTACCAAGATGGCGGCTAAGTGGGGCTTGCGGTGACCTTTAGCGATTAAATCATTCAGCTCAAGTTTGATGCTATCCTTAATCTTTTCAGCAGTTGTTTTTCCGTCTAAAAGTACCATTTAAAATTCTGATGCAATATTACAACCAATTTTGCTTTTATTCCTTAAATTTGTAACATATTATGCAAAAATTATTCAGTCCAGTACTTGCATTACTGCTAATATTGAGTGTGTGCGCATGTCGATCGAACAAGGAAGAATTGGTCTTAAAAGGCAATGAGTACTTCCCTTTAAAGACTGGTGTTATCCGTCTGTATGAAATTGATAGCTTCATTTACAACAACTACACTGGCGACATTGATTCCTTCAAAAGAAATTTCCGTGAAGAAATTAAAAACTTTTTTGTAGACAATGCTGGCGACACCAATTACACAGTTGATTTAAGCTATTACAATACGGTGCGTGTAAAATGGGAGGTTCAACAAAGCTATGTTCGTAAAATTTCGGGTAATTATGCCGTAGAGAATATATACAACCGCCCCGAAGTGAAGCTTCTTTTTCCGATTAGTAAATACAAAACCAAAGGGGCCAGTTATGTATGGAACCTCAATATGTTTAATGATGGCGAAGGTGCAAATGTTAAATACACTGCCGTTTTTACACCATTTGACAATAGCAGACAGGCATTTAACGATTGTGTAAAAGTTGAATACCAAAAACCGGAAACGGGCGTTGTCAATAATGTTTACGAAGAAGTATATGCCAAAAATGTAGGTTTGGTATACCGCCACATCGACCGTTCAGATTATTTAACCCAAGGCAAACGCGGGGGATACGAAATATTTGTTAGATTGTTACCTTGATCAATAAGTACCTCTTACATACAGCACTCCTTTGTTTAATATTCATAGGTTGTAAAAAAGATGAATATGAAACTGTTGACCGTTCTTATGGAAAGGGTTACTTGTATGGTGCTATTGGCTCCTATAATGTCTATAAAATTGAGGAAATTATTTATGACGATTTTTTTAATACCATTGATACCCAAAGGTATCAAATCAAAGAATTGAATGAATCCATTTTCTTCGACAACCTTAACAGGCGTTCCATGCGAATTGAGCGCTATAAATTGAATTCAAAATTACAATGGGAAATTCTCAATGTATTTTACGCCACCGAAGATAATTACGGAGCCGAAAGGGTTGAAGACAATAAGCGCATTGCCAAACTATCCTTCCCTTTTTCAGTAGATGCTATATGGAATGTAAATCAGAACAACGGTGACAATCCTATTACAGTGTTTTATGATTTCATTAACCAACCCTATTCTATTAATACCTTTCAATTCGACAGCGCCATAGCAGTGCGAAATGATGCCGTTAACAACTCGATTAGACAAAGGCAGTATTATGAAGTGTACGTTAAAGACGTAGGCTTGGTTTATAAAAACATCATTTCAATCGACAAGAATGCAGGCCGTCAAAGAGGCAACAAAATCAAACAACAACTTATTGTTCATGTTCCATAAAAAACCATTTATTACCGCTGTTTTAATCATCGGTTTAATAAAATTAAATGCCCAAACGTCTGCCACTTATTTTTATGTTTATTTAAAAGACAAAACGGGTTCAGAATTTAATATTTCGCAACCACTTCAATTCTTAAGTCAAAAAGCCATCGACCGCAGAGTTAAGAACAACATTGTCATTGGTGTTGAAGATTTACCGGTGAATCGCAATTATATCACAGCCATCCAATCGGCCGCTAACTGTCAAATCCTCAATAAAAGTAAATGGTTAAATGCGGTTGAGATCTCAATGCTTGACACACAAAATCTAAACAAAATACGCAACCTGTTTTTTGTTAAATCTATCCAATATTTAGGCACTATTCAAGCGCGCAAAACAGTTGAAATTGGTGAACATGATAGCCTCTATAAAAGTTATTTTAACCAAACCAATCTTACAAATAAAACAACACTAACACCAACAGATTATGGGCAAGCCTTTATGCAAAACAATTTGCTAAATGTTTTGCCATTGCACAATCAACAATTTCGGGGCCAGGGCATTTCAATTGCAGTAATTGATGCTGGTTTTTTCAATGCTTACAAAACACCTGGGATGAATTTCCAAACCGACCATTTAATCGTTCGCGATTTTGTAACCCACGACAACAGTGTATGGGAAGATGATAGACATGGTGCCAATTGTTTAAGCTTTATGAAAACCTATGATCCAGGCACCCATATAGGCACTGCACCTTTCGCCCAATATATGCTTTTGAGAAGCGAAGAGGCCGCCACAGAATATCCAACAGAGGAAGTCAATTGGGTAAGTGCTGCGGAATTTGCAGATAGCTGTGGAGTCGATTTAATAAGCTCTTCTCTTGGCTATAATACCTTCAATGATGTTTCATTAAACCATACGCATGCCGATTTAAATGGTCAAACTTCTATCATTGCAAAAGGCGCTAACATGGCCCATTCTAAAGGCATTTTTGTGGTTGTAAGTGCAGGCAACGAAGGCAAAAGTGCATGGCATAAAATAGGTACACCATCCGATGCTACAGGTGTTTTAACCATAGGTGCAACAGATGCAGAGGGGTACCATGCCGACTTTAGTTCTTATGGTCCGAGTGCCGATGGCCGTGTCAAACCCGACTTTGTAGCCATGGGTAAAAAAGCCATTGTGGCTTCTAAAGGTGGCACCTACGCAGGCAATGGCACTTCTTATGCAACGCCCTTATTTGCTGGCGCATTGGCTTGTTTAATGCAAGCGTGCCCTGATAAAACGTATGATGAAATCAAACAAGCATTGATAAAAAGTGCTACCCACCATGCCGCACCCGACAGTGCATATGGCTATGGTATGCCCGATGTGGCTTTAGCCGCCTTTTTTCTTGGCAATACTTTGGGAATGGATACCACCAAGGATTTATTTTGGGGTAACACAACACCAACTGTTTTTCAATATCAAAACATTTTTTTTAGAAGTGCAAGCAATCAAACCATCTCCATCACAATTTCTGGTGTTCGCAAAAAGAAATCAAAAACCATTTTACAAAAAGGCATTGAACTAAAAAAAGGTGAATGGTTGTCGAGCGACGACTTATTTCTATTGTTAAACAACGGTAAAAAAGTAAAAAAGCGCAAGCGTTTCGAATCTGTGAACATCCAATTGGTGAGCAATCAAGCCACCTATATGCGCATGTTCTCCCTCAATCAATAGTGATTTATTCTTCGATGTTTAAATCTAACAAGCCTTCCTCTTTCTTTAACAAATTGTATTTAAAACGGACATTGCTTATCACTGAATCGCGTTGTACTTCCATGGTATAATTTACAATTGGTAATTCTGAACCATCGTTTTGTGTGGCGCTGTAGGTCGAAAAATGAGTCACTTTAAAAGCCGCTACAGAACCATAGGCCGAATCAATTTGGCGCATCTCTGAATCAAATTTTTCGACACTCACTTTTGCTTTAATATCAAAGTAAAGTTGAGTATATAGATAGCCATATTGTTTTGAAACCATAGCTTTGCCAGCATCAATACAATTTTGCATATAGGTTTTTACCATGTTAAGTGTATCAAGGGCATAGGCGCCTTCTACTTTTTTCAGTTGACCATTTAAACTGCGTTCGAGTTTAATTTTAAAACCAGTATAGCCTTTTTGTTGCTCGGTGGTCCATACATCTAAAAAGGCAAGCGCTCCCATCGATGTAATATTTTCATCGCCTATTTCAGGATTATTCAACAAATCGCCTCCTTTGATGCTAAGTGTTTTAAAATTTCCTTTCAAACTGCCAATGCCTTTTTCGGAGCCAATGGCAACACGTTCGGCATGAAATAAATCGGCCATAGCAGTCATGGCTTTTTGATCGGACTCAGAAGTACAAGCCGACAAAATGCTTAACAAAAGAAAGCCGAAGGTGTAACTGAAAGATTTTAACTGCATGCCTGCAAAAGTATCGAATCATAATTTAATTTGGAAGTTACCCAATAATTGAGGAATATTGTTGAATAATCTGAACGTAATGGAACCAATAAATACATTCGAAATAGAACCTCAAAAACCACAACGCCCCGTATTTATTACCGTTTTGTGTATACTCTCCTTTGTAATCAGCGCATTTGCTTTTTATAGCTCTGCGGTTTCTTCAATTCAAGCGAATTTAATGCAAGACTTTTCGAAGTTGGAACACGCCATGGACAGTGCAATTGAATTGAGCACAACAACCAATGATAGCTTTAACTCACAAGAGCAAAAAGCCGTACAGGACATGAGCAAAAAAATCATGAAACACACCTTTGGTGGCATCACTGCTAGTAATATTTACAAAGCATCTGTTGCTAATTTATGCTATGGCCTGCTCACCCTAATTGGCGCTTTGTTGATGTGGCGATTGCGCAAAATTGGTTATTGGCTCTACCTTTTAGGCATCCTAATCTCAATCGTTGCCCCCGTTGCTATTTACGGTACCGATAATTGGATTGGTTTGTTTACAACCATTGGCATGGGGTTATTGGGTATCACAATGGTAGTTTTATTCACCATTAACAAAAAACACTTGGTGAATTAATTTCTGTAAAAATATTAGGCCTACATTTTTTAATTACCAAAGTTTATATATTATTGCGACATGGAAAATAATGTAATCGACAACAGCGAAATGAACTATACACAGCAGTTACCAAATTCAACCGCTGTTTTAGTTTTAGGTATCTTATCAATTGTATTTTGTATTTGTTATGGCGTTGTTGGATTAATACTTGGCATTATTGCTTTGGTATTGGCAAATAAATCGTTGAAATTATACAATGGTGCGCCAACAGCATACACTCCTGCTTCGTATAAAAACTTATCTGCTGGTAGAATTTGTGCAATTATTGGCACTTGTTTATCAAGTATCTATATTATTATCGTCATTGTTGCTGTTGCATACGCTGGTAGCATGGGTGCTTTAGGGCCTATGATGAATGGTTTAAAATAAACCGATGTTCAATTGTCCCATTAAACAAAGTTTTGGGATTCCTTGTCCTGGTTGTGGTTTACAACGCAGCTTGTCTGCTATGTTCAATGGCGATTTTATAGCTTCTTTGAAACATTACCCTGCCTTAATACCGCTTGTTTTTTTATTTGCCTACCTTGTTTTTCATTTGATTTTCAAATTTAAGAATGGGGCCAATACATTAAAATGGCTCTTTATAGTGAATGTTTGCATCATTTATTTGTCTTTCATCTTGTCATTTTTTGAAATCTGGTTTTATAAAAAATAAAACATGTAAAAGGCTGAATCTCCCCTTTTTTATTCTGTACTTTTAATTAAGTTTGCAAAAAAGAATTAAAGTATGCAAAAAATAAAAGTAGCAAACCCTGTGGTTGAACTTGATGGTGACGAAATGACCCGCATTATCTGGAAATTTATTAAAGACAAATTAATCGTTCCTTATCTAGATTTAGATATTAAATACTATGACTTAGGCATGGAGAGCAGAGATCAAACCAACGATCAAATTACCATTGATGCAGCCGAAGCCATTAAAAAATACAACGTAGGTATCAAATGTGCAACCATTACACCTGATGAGGCCCGTGTTGAAGAATTTAAATTAAAACAAATGTGGAAGAGCCCAAATGGCACCATCCGTAATATCTTAGACGGTACCGTTTTCAGAGAACCTATTGTTTGTAACAATGTACCGCGTTTGGTTCCAAACTGGACTGCGCCTATTTGTATTGGCCGTCACGCATTTGGCGATCAATACCGCGCAACCGATTTCGTAACAAAAGGCAAAGGTAAATTAACCGTTAGCTTTACACCAGAAGATGGCAGTCCTGCTCAATCTTTCGAAGTCTACAATTTCAAAGGAGATGGCGTTGCATTGGCAATGTACAATACAGATGAATCTATCAGAGGTTTTGCGCACTCTTGTTTCAACCAAGCTCTTAGCAAAAAATGGCCTTTGTACCTTTCAACAAAAAATACCATCTTGAAAAAATACGATGGTCGCTTTAAAGATATTTTTGAAGAAATCTACCAAGCAGACTACAAAGCAAAATTCGAAGCAGCTGGTATCGTATACGAACACCGCTTAATTGATGACATGGTAGCCAGTGCATTAAAATGGAATGGTAACTTCGTATGGGCTTGTAAAAACTACGATGGCGATGTACAATCTGATACGGTTGCACAAGGTTTTGGTTCATTAGGTTTAATGACTTCTGTATTGGTTACTCCCGATGGAACTACAATGGAGGCCGAAGCAGCGCACGGTACAGTAACCCGTCACTTCCGCGATCACCAAGCGGGCAAACCAACATCAACCAATCCGATTGCTTCTATTTTTGCATGGACAAGAGGTTTAGAGTTCAGAGGTAAATTAGACAACAACCAAGCACTAATTAATTTCTGCCATACTTTAGAGCAAGTATGTGTTGAGGTAGTAGAAAGTGGTAAAATGACCAAAGACTTAGCAGTTTGTATCCATGGTAATAAAGTAAGCCATGGTGAACACTATTTATATACTGAAGAGTTTTTAGATGAATTAGACAAAGGGTTGAAAAACCGTTTGGCTGGCAGTGCTGCTTAATTTAGAAAGCACTGATACGAAAAAAGGTGAATGTTTCATTCACCTTTTTTTATGCAATAAAATTTTTTGTTTTTTAATTTAATCCACTGGCGATTAACTGTCCCACCACTTTGGCCATTGCTTTACCGTTGGTATCCAATGAAGGATTTACCTCTGTAATTTCGAATGCCCCTAGTTTTGGATTGGCCATTAAAGTCTTAATGAGCGTTTCGGCTTGCTCAATTGAGAGTCCATCTGGTGAGGTTGTACCGGTACCAGTTGAGATGCTTGGATCTAAAGAATCCGCATCGAAAGAAACATATAATAAATCGCAATGTGCGAGTGTAGACAACGTTTTATTAACCACTTCGGCTATGCCTAGGTTGCGAATATCATTGGGTTCAAAGGTGGTAACGCCTAAACGTTTAATGATTCCCCATTCCTCCTCCTCTGCATCGCGAACCCCTATTAATACGAGGTCGGCAATATCAAATTTGGGTGAGATTTTATCTGTTCCTAAGGTTTTTAATTCATTCCAATAGTAGGCTACCGTTTCAGATACTGAATTCTTTTCCATTTCAAGGTTATCAATACCTGCCAATGCAGCTAAAGGCATACCATGCATGTTACCAGAAGGCGTGGTATAAGGGGAGTGCAGATCGGCATGTGCATCAATCCAAATAACACCTATTTTTTTATTGGGATTGGCGTTTTTCAAGCCGCTTAAACCGCCAATGGCATTGCTATGATCACCTGATAGAATAATTGGAAAATGTTGCTTATTAACCGTTTGTACTACCTTATCGTTTAAGCTTTGCATGGCTTCAACAATGCCTTCAATGTGTTTACCATAATCGTGCGAAAGATTAACTGTGTTGAAAGCGCGGTTGTCTAGAACTTCAAACTCATTAATCACAACACCTAAACTTTCTAATTCATCTTTAACGGCCTGTGGTCCTTGTGCAGCGCCACTTTTACCAGCACCGATATCTGACTGAGATAAAATAAAAATGGGTTGTTTATGGTCACTTAACATAGTTGAGATTCAAATGAATTGCGATGCAAATTTCGTTGAATAATGGTAGACTGCCAAATTTTGAAGGTCTATTTGGACGAATTTTAATGGCTCAAAGCACAAAGGGGTGTAAATCAAAAGTCCCGACTATGTTTGATAGTCGGGACAACTGGAGTATTTTACGAATTAAAATAAAACTTAAAAATAGAAAAGTTAACCTTGAAGGAAGGCCGCTTTTTCGCCTATCATCTTTTTGAGATTAATAAGCGCATAACGCATTCTTCCAAGGGCAGTATTCAAACTACAATTGGTTAAATCGGCAATTTCTTTAAAACTTAAATCACCATAATGTCTTAAAATCAATACCTCTTTTTGTTCAGGAGGCAATTGTTTAATAAGATCTCTCAAAGCATGTTTGTTTTGATTGGTGATGGTTTCGTCTTCAGATGTTTTCTGAACAAAATTCATGTTGGCGAAAATATCTTCGCTTTCGCTTGAAGTAATGGTAGGCATGCGTTTGGTTTTTCTGAAATAATCCATCGCCAAGTTTCTGGCAATACGAATAACCCAAGGCAAAAATTTACCATTTTCCTCATACTTACCCTTTTGCAAGGTGTGGATGACCCTTAAGAAGGTCTCTTGAAAGATGTCTTCTGCAATGTAACGATCGTTTACAACTAACTGAATAGCAGTAAATACTTTCGTTTTGTACCTGTTAATAATCATTTCCATACATGCCTCATTGCCAGCCATGTATAATGCAATTAACTCTTCATCATTTGTTTGATGCCTGTTCATACTAAAACCTCCATTTTTTTAAGTTAAAGGCTGATTTACCTTTCGTAATTTTGGATCTTATAAGCGAATTTGTTTTAGTATATTTTTCTTATAGGCGTTTTGAGATTTTTTATCGAATTATATTGCAATTTAGTATAAATATTTGAACCTGCAAAATTTTTTTACAAAAAAAAGCATTCTCAAAAGAATCAAAGTTGTGCTTTCGCTTTATTTATTGGGCTTCTACTATATAAAATTGTCTTTGCTTCAATTCGTACATCCA
>CANFUB010000075.1 GCA_947450015.1 Bacteroidota bacterium
ATAAAACACTATTAAAATAAAATGATTCAACCATTAGCATACGTGCACCCTCAGGCTAAAATTGCCGACAATGTTGTAATCGATCCTTTTGTAACCATCCATAAAAATGTTGAAATTGGTGAAGGTTCATGGATTGGCTCGGGGGTTACCATCTTCGAAGGCGCAAGAATCGGTAAAAATGTACGCATATTTCCAGGCGCGATTATTTCGGCCATCCCTCAAGACTTAAAATTCGATGGCGAAGATTCACTTACCGTTATCGGTGATAATTCTACCATAAGAGAATGTGTTACGATTAACAGAGGAACAAAGGATAGAGGAAAAACAGAAGTAGGTTCAAATGTTCTGATTATGGCTTATAGCCACGTTGCACACGATTGTATCATTGGCGATAATGTTATTTTAGCCAATAGCACACAAGTGGCAGGACACGTTGTCGTTGGCGAGCATGCTATATTAGGTGGTGCTACCTTGGTACATCAATTTGTGCACATTGGTAGACATGCCATGATTAGTGGTGGTAGTTTGGTTCGCAAAGATGTGCCACCTTATACAAAGGCAGCACGTGAGCCGCTAAGCTATGAAGGGGTAAATTCTATCGGATTAAGACGAAGAAACTATTCAACAGAAAAAATTGCAGAAATTCAGGAGATTTATAGAATTCTTTATGTAAGGGGCTTGAATAATAACAAAGCCATTTCGCACATCGAAGCCAATATGCCAGCCAGCTCAGAGCGCGATGAGATATTACAATTCATCAAAGAGAGTGATAGAGGCATCATGAAAGGTTATATTTCAAAATAGGCAAATGCTTATTAGCAATTACCAATAATATTTCTATAACTGCAATGCATTTAAAGGTCAATCAAATTGGTAAGCACTATCATCAACAATGGTTGTTTCGCAATATTAGTTTCGAATTAAATACGGGCGAAAGCATTGCTATTCTGGGTAGAAATGGCAGTGGCAAATCTACTTTATTACAAATTATTTACGGTTTAATACAAGCGGCCGAGGGCGAGGTGTTGCTAGACAACGCACTGATTGAACAACCGCATTTGTATTTTAACTATACAGCACCATTAATGTCGCTTCCATTAGAGTTTTCGATTGAAGAAATTCACACCCATCAAATGGAAGTTGGAAAGATGTCAATGTCGCTTTCAAATTTTATTGATTATGCGGCCTTTACAAAAAAGCAAGCCACCCAGCCCATCCAATATTTTAGTTCAGGTATGTTGCAAAGACTTAAAACCGCTTTGTGCTTAGTGGGCAATGCACCCATTAAATTATTAGATGAACCCCTGTCGAACATGGACAAGGAAGGTGAAATTTGGTATTCAAATTGCATATCAAAATTAAATGCAGATACAATTGTAATTGTTGCGAGCAATGATGAAGCTGAATACAATGCAATTGGCAAGCATATAACTTTATAATGGTACGATGTCAAAATTTAAATTAAGTGTCTTAATCGCATTGGTTAGTATAGCTAGCATTGCCAATGCTCAGAAGGGTAAGCCTTCAAAACCAGTGAATGGTGGGGTTGTAGAAGCTGATAGTTTTTATTGCAACGGTGTAGCATTAGCAATTGTAGATGATAAAAGGAGAGGCGAAATTGTTGCGGTTTATAAATCTATTAAAGACCAACACACCTTAATTGAAGTGCGCAATATTTCCGAAGGCGAGGGCACCTTGCGAGACTATTACAACTTTTATTTCCCAGATTTGAATTCAAACTGCGATTTGCAAGATTTACTTTCGACAAATGGCAGCGATGTAATTTGCAAATTCAAGCTTATCAATGCGTATGGATTAGATACGTTTAGAGTCGAAACATTTGTTGCTTTGAAGGGGAACATGAAGAAAAAAGAAGAAGAAAAAAAAGCAATTGAAGAAAATTTCAAAATCGTAGAACGCGATAAAACGAAACCAGTTGTTTTGGTAGGAAATGATATTTACCAAAATGACAAGATACTGGGTACATTTGAAGAACTCACGATTGAAAGCCCAAATGGCACGCTAAATCAAATTCAGGTATACAATACCATGAAGCAAATGGTTTGTTTGGCAACCGAAACAAAAAAGGGGACCCATGTATGGCGAATTCATACCAATCAAGACAATCAATATTTCGAATTAAAAACCACTGCAAAAAGTGATTTGGATGACTTAATTAAGTACTTAATTGACCATCAATATTTGTAATCAATACCTTTTTTTATCGAATGGTCGGCCAGTTTAATCTAGTCGGCCATTTTTATTTATCAGTAAATCAATGGATTGTATTTTTATATAGTACTTTGTATAACATAGTACTATAATTTTTATTTAGCTTTGCAGTGTTCAATTCAAGTCCTTTTTAAAAAGGTAAGAAGCGACTTAATAAATACTGTAATGGATATCGAAAATACAAAGGCACAAATGCGAAAAGGGATACTTGAATATTGTATTCTTTCAATTATTTCGAAAGGAGAAATATATGCATCTGATATTTTAGAGCATTTGAAAATGGCAAAACTGATAGTGGTGGAAGGAACCTTGTATCCACTTTTAACCCGACTAAAAAACGAGGGTTTATTGGAATACAATTGGAAGGAGAGTACGATGGGACCGCCTCGCAAATATTACCAATTGACACCAGAAGGTTCTAAATTTTTAGAAGCATTGAATTCCACTTGGGAGGATTTACAATTCAGTGTACAACAAGCAACAAAAAATAATAATTACAATGTATAAAGTCATTAACATTAACATCGGAGGAAGGATTTTTCAAATAGAAGAAAAAGCTTTCGAAACCCTGAGTCAGTATATTGATTCATTAAAGCAATATTTTTCAACAAAGCAGGAGGGAGCTGAAATCGTTGCCGATATTGAACACCGTATAGCAGAATTGTTGCAGGCCAAATTAAACGCTGGCGAAGCGAATATTACGGCAGAACATGTTAAAGAAATTATTGCCTCTGTGGGTTCTCCAAAAGCAATTGCTGGCGATGAAGAAACACAAAGTGAAGAACAAAATTCTAATCAACAAGAGCAACAATCAAACAGCTCGAATCAAACGTTCGAACATGAAAGGTCTAAGATTTTTAGAGACCCCGATGATAAAATAATCAGTGGTGTTTGCAGTGGTTTGTCGTACTATTTTAACATCGATCCGATTATTATTAGGTTGATTTTTGTAGCCTTGTTTTTTGCAGGCGGTTCAAGTATTCTTATTTATCTAATATTGGTTGTGGTGATTCCTGTGGCTAAAACAACAGCGCAAAAATTAGCCATGCGAAAAGAAAAAATAAATGTGAACACCATTCAAAAATCAGTAGAAAATGAATTTAATAAAATCAAAGAATCATTAGAAAACAGAAATTTCTCAGATAGACTGGCCAATTTTCTAAGGAAATTATTTGGCGCCTTTGGTCAAGTGATAATGGGTGTATTTACTTTTACGTTTAAACTCATTGGATTTTTATTTGGTGTAATTGGTTTTCTTTTAGTCATTGCCTTCATCGTAGCAGCTACTGGCAATATTAAAATCAACGGACATTCATCAAATATTGCCAATTTTATTTCAATGAAATTCTTTGAAAATGCGAATGATTCATTGCTTGGTCATACTGTAATTGTTTTTGTAATCTTCTCTTTAATGTTGGTGTTTTTCTATTGGTCGAGCGCCATTTTAACCAATGGCAAAGTATTTAATCAGCGAAAATTATTCTCAAGAACCATCGGTGTACTTTGGTTGCTTACCATTGTATTGTTCCTTATATCTGCTTCGCGCTCTGCGGCTTATTTTAGGACAAAATCTAGCATCGAAAAAACCACAACACTTGATTCTGCCAGAAATAATTTTATAATCACTTCAGTAAAAGACTATGCCGATAGAGATTGGTTCATTCTTAAAGATGATGAGTTGAAGGTAGATGATATTGATTTACTAATTGAAGAAACCGAAGGGCCAACCGAACTTGTTGAAATAATATCGGCTTATGGGCAAGATGCACAAAAGGCAAAAAACAATGCTACAAGTTGTATTTACAAAGTTGAAATAAAAGATAGTTTCATCATACTACCTGAGGTATATACATTACCAAAAAATAAAACCTACCGCAAGCAAAAAATTAAATTCGTATTGAAATTACACAAGGGCGTTCGATTTAAAATTGACAAAGATGTAGATTTAAATATTGATGGTAATACCACTCACAATGAAAGTTTGTATGCAGGTAATCGCTATGTAATTGTAGATAATGGCATTCAATGCGAGCAATGCGATGAATCAACTGCTTATAGTATGTCGGCCGACTATAATAAAAAATACAGTACTGGCGATTTCAATAAAATTGTTGTTTCTAGTAATATAACAGTGAATATAATTAAAGGCGATGTGCATTCTGTCCAAGCAAAAATTAAGGATGACGATGATTTAATTGTAGAAGAAAAAAATGGGGTATTAACTGTTAAACTTAAAAATGGTTGGTTCTCGAGTACAAATGAAAATGTTGAAGTTGGTATCGTTTGTCAATCATTAGACGAGGTTGAAATCACGGGAGCAGTTGAAGCAAGTGTCGAAGGATTTAGAAACAAAGACATGGTTATCAAATGCAGTGGTGCATCAAAATGTGATGCCAATATTGCACCAACTTCATTGCACATTTTTTTAACTGGTGCTGCGAATCTTGAACTCGAAGGTTCGTGCAATAGTATCGAAGTGAAAGCCTCGGGTGCATCAGCTTTAAGCGCATCAGATTTTCTTTCTCAAACAGCTACGATACAAAGTTCAGGCAGCAGCCAAATAGAAATTAATGCAAGTGAATCGATTTTTGCTAAGTCTAGCGGAGTGTCTCAAATCGACTATTATGGCGAACCTAAAACGACAAAATTCACAACCTCTGGCATGGCCGAAATACAAAAACAGAACTAATGCGTATTTGCCCATTTCATTGGTTACCTTTGAATAAACGAATTGTTCAATTATGAAAATTTTAAGTGCCCAGCAAATTAAAGCATGCGATCAATACACAATGTTGAACGAGCCAATAAGTTCTATTGGTTTAATGAACCGAGCTGGCACTTGCTTATTTGATTTTATTCAACAGTCTTATTCTTTTCAAAAATATACAATCGTTTGTGGGCCTGGTAACAATGGTGGAGATGGACTTGTGATAGGACAGCTTCTCTTCAAAAATAATGTTGAGGTAAATATCATTGTTTTAAAAGGAACTTACACAGAAGAATGTTTAAGCCAATTAAATTACGCAAGAGAATTAAATGTTCCGATATTAGAAATTGATGCCTTACAACAAATTGAACAACTGGCGTTTGAAAATGATACTTGTATCGTTGATGCATTGTTTGGTATTGGTATCGCTCGACCAATTGAAGGATTAGCAGCTGTACTAATTCAAAAATTAAATACAGTTAGTTGTTATAAATTAGCCATTGATATGCCTTCTGGTTTATCGCCCGATTGCCTTTTTGAAAGTAACCAATCGAACACAATTGTAGCCAACGAAACACTCACTATTCAATTGCCTAAATTGGCATTTATGTTTCCAGAGAATGATGCATTTGTAGGAAAATTTCACATGATTGATATTGGCTTATCAGAAGCATTTATTGAAAGTGTATCAGATACTTTCGAATACATTGATGAAAATATAATTGAAAAAAGTATTTTACCCCGACCAGCAAGTGCCCATAAAGGAACCTTTGGTCATGCACTTTTAATTGCAGGTTCTCCAAATAAAATTGGGGCATCCATTATCTCAGCAAAAGCCGCTTTAAGAAGTGGTTGTGGCATGTTAACAGTGCTATTGCCAACCGAAGGCAGTGTTGCCATGAACTGCGCTTTGCCAGAGGCCATGCTTATAACACCTCAACACAGTCATAAAATTGAATACGAAAAATATGGTGCAATTGCATTGGGACCTGGTTTAGGTACTAGTATTGATGCTGTAAAATTGGTGAAAGATGTTTTGAATAATTACACCCAGCCATTGGTGATCGATGCCGATGCACTCAATATTCTAGCATTGTATCCTGAATTAATGGAGACATTGAATTTACATTGTTTGCTAACACCACATCCTAAAGAATTCGACCGATTAACAAAGGCGCATTCTACAACAATGCAGCGGTTCATTAGTCAAAAGGAATTTGCAACAAAGTACAAAGTGAATATTGTTTTAAAAGGACATCATACTAGCATTGTAACGTATGATGGTAAGGTGTATTTTAATAGTAATGGAAACAACGGCATGTCAACTGCTGGCTCTGGTGATGCACTAACAGGTATTTTATTAGGTTTAAGTGCACAAAACTATCCAATAAATGTTGCGGCTTATATTGGGGTATTTGCTCATGGTTATGCTGGTGATATAGCGGCTTTCCAGCATTCTAAAACTGCATTAATTGCTTCAGATATTGTTAACTCACTTGGTGAATTTTTTAAAAGATACGAGAAGGCATAAGTAGTAATTATCGTTTTTTAAAAAGTACATAGCTATTGCCCGTACTTCAAAATTTGAAGCAATTAATACAGTAGAAAAAGAAGTTCAGTCTTATGAATTTGGAGGGGTAGATGAATTACCATCATTCTCTCTTGGCTTTGCCTCACTCACAATCATGTTTCGTCCACTTAGGTCGGTGCCATTCAACGCTTCAATGGCTTTCGTACCATCTGAATCGTTGGCCATTTCGATGAACCCAAAACCTTTGCTTCGGTTAGTCTCTTTGTCGCGTACGATTTTAGCTCCTACAACTTCGCCATAAGGCTCAAAAGCAGCCTTTAGCTCCTCAGTACGCAATCTGTAATTTAAGTTTCCAATGTAAATTCTCATTTCAATAAGCAGTTAATATTAATTAAAACAAAACTAAATATTTGAGTATTAAAAGCAAGTAAAAAATAAAGAATTACTGCTAATATCTGTAAATCAGTGTTTTAAAATATTTATGATTTACTGATTTATTAAAAGAATGATGATTAAAACAAGGCAATGGTCATCTCACGCTTCCCAGGAGGGCCTTCAACACCTATTACATTAAATCCCAAAGACTTAAGGTGTCTTTTGAACTGACCTTGTGCACAATAGCTTGTTAGCAATGATTTTTTTGACATTTGTTCACTTATGGATGATAAAGTTTCCAAATTCCACATTTCAGATTGCTTCTGAGGAGCAAACGCATCGAAATAAACCAGATCGAAACCTTCGAAATCAACAACCTGTTCCGAATACCTCAAAAGATGATCAGTCATGCTTAGCGATTGAATTTTTTTCGTTAATAAAGAAAAATAAAATCCACTTTCAATTTCAGTAAAGTTATTCCCATCGTTTTGCAACATGGAGGCAATTGCAGATAGTTTTTTAGGTGCCGTTTCAAAGTGTTCAAAATAAGCGATGTTATCTTCTATTTTCAGCGGATATGGTTCAACCGCAGTATAGAAAATAGTTTGATTAATTGGCTTGTGCTCTAGTGTTAACAAGGCATTGAGTCCAGTGCCAAATCCCACTTCTAAAATATGAATTTCATTTTTTTCGAATGGCTGATACATGAGTCCGTTTTTAATAAACACATGCAGGCTCTCTGTTAAAGCACCATTCACAGAATGATAGGTTTCATCTAATACTTCATTGTATAAAGTGAAACTACCATCCTTTGTTTTTATTAATGGATGCATGGCTTAAAAATCCATATCAGATGGACGTTCCATGTTTCTAGGTCTTTTCTCAGAAGCTTGACCCTCTAGTTTTCCAAATTTCCAAGTAAGGTTAAAAGTTAGAATTCTACTTTCTCTTTTTCTATAAAAATCGGAGTTGAAAGTGGCATCGCCCATATGCATTGCAAAACGTCTGTTGTTAAATACATCTGCCAACGTTAAACCTAAAGTTAACTTGTCTTTGATAATGTCTTTCTTGCCGCCAATTTCAAGGCCATACATGGCTTTCATCTGACCTTGTGGTGTAACATTTGGACCCATGTAAAAAAACGAAGCTTGCAAATCTGTTTTTTTCCAAAATTGATAGCTTAGATTGGCTTTGCCAGAATATGAAATACGTTGATTGATGAAGTCGTTGCCCGTTACATTGCCGGCCACTATGTATTTGTATACATTTCCATTCATGGTAACTTTAAGATCTTTGAATAAACTGAACTTAGCAACAATTTCGCCTCCAGTGCTTCTGTTGTATCCTAAATTAATTTGACTCACCATCGAGATGCCATTGGAATCGATAGTTCTAAAACGCGAAATGGGTTGATTGGTTTGACGCGCATAAAACGTAGCAGTAAAGGCAATTTTTTTAGTGTTGTAGATGGCCGAAAGTTCAAGGGCATTTGTCATTTCAGGCTTTAAATTCGGGTTGCCCTTTGATAAATTATAAGGGTCTGAAAAATTAAGAAATGGATTCAAATCTCTTTGACCAGGTCGGTTGATACGCTTACTATAACTTAATTGAATGTCAGGCAATTTGTATTTTTTTTGCAAAGTGAAATTAATACTACCTGAAGGAAATAATTTTGAATAGTTGTAGGCAAAAGATTCATGACTAGTTAATTGTTGTCCTTTAATATCGGTATTTTCAAACCTTAATCCCAAGTTGTATTTAACAATTGAATTCACTGTGTGACTAAGCATGGCGTAGGCTGCACTTACTTTTTCATCGTATAAGAAATGATTGCTTTTTGCAGAGTCTGTTTGATTGTTTTGTAAACTGTGATTAAATGAATCAACATAAAAATCATTGTCGATTGATCGGCCAGTGTATTTTAAACCAGTTTCAAATTTAATATTCGTATGATAAGGTTTTGTGTAATCAAGTTGCGCTAATCGCGTTGTAAAAATATTGTTATTGCTGTTGTTTAATAAATAGGGAAGTGGCGATTTAACAGATTCTGAAATTGTATTGAGTTCATTCTGCACAAAATTTGTGGTATTGTCGGTAAAGGTTCTCGAAAAATTTACCATACCAATTAAGTTATGCGTGCTTTTGTCGAATGTTTTACGCATACTCAATCCCGCATCAACATTGTAATTGTTGCCTTTTATTTTGCTGTCTCTTTTTATAATTTGATAAATACTATCCTGCGCATTGCCCAACAAATTTTTACTTATATCTAAATCATTCGTGATATTATCAGAGAATAAATAATTTGTAGAGATGGTTAACTTTTTACTGTGATTGTAATCTATCGTTCCCGAGAAGGCACCATTGTAATTAAGATACTCACCATTACTATATTGATTAATTCTACTACTTGTATTATTGAAATAGTTTTGACGTAAGTTATAGCCGCGTCCCCATTGGTCATTCTGACGAAAGGAGAGGGTATTGCCAAAAACAAATTTTTTATAATTGGTGTTAAAAGAAACAGTGCCATTGTATTTATTGTGAGTGCCGGCACCTAATGTTACGTATCCATTTTTCGATTTGCTAGTATTTTGTTTGAGTGTAATATTAATAATACCACTCATGCCTTCAGCATCTTGTTTGGCGCCAGGATTTGTGTTTATATCAATACTCTCAATATTAGCTGCAGGTATTTGCATTAACATGGCTTGCCTATCGGCACCGCTTAAACTACTCTGTTTGCCATTGATATAAATGGTAATATTATTACTGCCCCTAATACTAATGTTGCCGTCTGCATCGACATTCACAGCAGGAATTTGTTTGAGCGCATCAATTGCAGTTCCGCCTGTTGCAAGAATATTTTGACTAACTGAATAGGTTTTCTTTTCAATGGTAAATGGTTCCTCTTCTTTTTTTAGTTTTAATGAAAAGCCTTTTAAAGCATTGTTTGTTGATCGCAGCCAAATGGTTTTAAGGTCGTTGTTTAAGCTAGTATCGGAAACGATTAATTGTCTGTCGTGGTAACCAATATAATTGAAGTGGATACTGTAAATCGGTTGGGTAGAACAAAAAGAAAAACGACCAAAACTATCGCTGTTAATGGCATTGCCAATGATTTGGTTCAATTGGTTGTGAACTTCAATGTGTACATTCGATAAGGCTTGATTGGAGCCACTATCTACCAATTGTCCTTTTATGCAATAAATCGTTGAGGTTTGCGCGCTTATTGTTTTTGAAAAAACAAGCAGGCTGAAAAATAAAATTGATTTGACGGTCATCTGAAAAATGAAGAACTTTGAACTAATAGGATTATGCTTTTTTTCTAACCGTTCTTTG
>CANFUB010000076.1 GCA_947450015.1 Bacteroidota bacterium
CTAGTTCTAACGCCTTTATATCATTGTATGGTATAATCTCAAAACCTGGGGTAAAGGGTCCGAAATTATTGTAACTGCCTTCGTCCGAACTCGTGCTTACAGCGGCTAATGTACGGCCCCAGAAATTATGTTCAACGAAAATTATTTTAGCTTTGTTCTTCTCAATGCCCTTCACTTCATAGCCCCATTTTCTACAAAGTTTAATGGCCGTTTCACCGCCTTCAACACCTGTATTCATTGGTAGTACCCTGTCATAGCCAAAATACTGACAAATAAATTCAGCATATTCGCCAAGCAAATTGTTATGGAATGCACGCGATGTTAGGGTTAGTTTTTGTGCCTGATCGGTCAATGCTTTAACCAATCGCGGGTGACAATGGCCTTGGTTGACTGCACTATAGGCAGAAAGGCAATCGAAGTAGGATTTGCCATCGGTATCCCATACCATTACACCTTCGCCTCTTTCAATAACAACTGGTAAGGGATGGTAATTATGGGCATTGTAAGCATCCTCAAGTTGAATAAAGTAATCGGCCTTTGAATTAGTGGTGGTCAGCATATTATTGCTACAAAGGTAATAAAAAAAGCCCTGAAACATTGTGCTTCAGGGCTTTTTAAAATATAATTTAAGTTAGGCTTTTGCTTTTACACCTAAAACCTCAACCATCTTAGCGCCAATTTCGGCAGGTGATTCTACTACATGGATACCACACTCGCGCATGATGGCCATTTTTGCAGCAGCTGTATCGTCTTTGCCACCAACAATTGCACCAGCATGTCCCATTCTTCTACCAGCAGGCGCTGTTTGACCAGCAATAAAACCTACGACTGGTTTGGTGCCATTGGCTTTAATCCAACGCGCAGCTTCAGCTTCCATTCCACCACCAATTTCACCTATCATAATAATACCATCGGTATCAGGGTCGTTCATTAACATTTCAACAGCTTGCTTCGTACTGGTTCCAATGATTGGGTCGCCACCAATACCAATT
This sequence comes from Bacteroidota bacterium, assembly GCA_947450015.1. Classification (GTDB taxonomy): domain Bacteria; phylum Bacteroidota; class Bacteroidia; order NS11-12g; family UBA955; genus JABMMZ01. The sequence goes on from CANFUB010000076.1 coordinate 993, forward strand.
GCCGTACTTTGACCTAAACCAGCTTTGGTAATTTGATCAACCGCTTCGTAAGTAAGGGTACCTGACTTAGAAACGATACCGATTCTACCTGGCGTAAATATAAAGCCTGGCATGATGCCAACTTTTGCGCCACCTGGTGTCATTACACCTGGGCAGTTAGGGCCAATAAGGGTACAAGTTTTTGAACTCAAATATTCTTTAACTTTTACCATGTCTTTGGTTGGGATACCTTCGGTAATACAAACAATCACCTCAATACCTGCATCTGCAGATTCCAAAATTGCATCAGCAGCAAAAGCAGGTGGTACAAAAATGATTGATACGTTTGCTTCAGTAGCATTTACAGCCTCTTGAACAGTATTGAAAATTGGTTTACCAAGTTCAGGGTGATTTGTTCCACCTTTTCCTGGGGTAACACCACCAACCACATTCGTACCATACTCAATCATTTGAGTGGCGTGAAAAGTGCCTTCCTTGCCTGTAAATCCTTGAACAATAACCTTCGAATTTTTACCAACTAATACTGACATATTCTTTATTTTTTATTTTTGTGCGAAATTAAGTGATATCTGTTTAAAATCTGATACTATAAATATATAATTTTGCATAAATTTAAAAAAATAGTCGCTATGGATTTTGAAACCTACAACAATTTAATAGAATCTACACTTGCATTTTTGGGTTTAAACCCAGCAGAAGCACGCAGTTCTGAAAAAGGCCAATGGGTATTGTACAATGGTGATACCGAGATTTATATTGATATGTGGGAACAAAAAAGTCAGAATGCTTGGCTATATTTTGAATCTGAGGAGCCACTTTTTATCTTTCAAGTAATTTCGCCAGTTTGTTACTTGCCAACAGTAAATACAGAACAATTTTACCAAGAATTATTGCATAATAACCTTAACATGCTCTATGCTTCTTATACAATTAATAAAGAAGAAAATGTTTTAGCTGTAAAGTTTCGTAGAATTTGCAATGGTTTAAAGCAAGAAGATATCATTGAAGCCATTGAAAGCATTGGCTTTTATTCAGAAACAACCTACAAAGCATTAATGGACCGATACGATATAGCCAAAATCGAAATCGAGGAAAATTAATTTTTTTTTCATCTTTAGGCAACCTTGGGTTGCTTTTTTACTTCTACCAATAGAATTAACATTCAACCAACTGTGTAAATGGCCATTTTCAATGCGGAAAAACTAAGCGATATTGTTAAACAATGCATTGAAAATAAGCCAAAGGCACAAAAGGAGTTATTTGACATATTATCGCCAAAAATGTACGCAATTTGTTTGCGTTACGCCAAAAACAATGATGAAGCCAAGGATATTTTGCAAGAAGGCTTTATTAAAATGTTTAAGTATTTAGGTCAATTTGAAGGCAAAGGCTCATTTGAAGGGTGGGTAAAACGCATTTTCATCAATACTAGTATTGAATTTTACAGAAAAGCGCAAAGGGAAGCAACAACCAATTCATTAGATATTGCAGAAAACCAACCCTTTGAATCCCACATTCTCTCCAATTTAAAGGTAGATGATTTGATGGCCATTGTTCAAAAATTACCTGCTGGTTATAGAACCGTTTTCAACCTTTTTGTTATTGAAGGTTATGGACACGAAGAAATTGCTAAAATGCTCAACGTCTCCGAGAATACAAGTAAAAGTCAATTGTTTAAAGCGCGTCAACATTTGCAAGCGATTATATTAAAAAGAAATTTAAAGTGAAAAACGAAAACAACATATCAGAGTTTGATCAATTTTTCAAACAACAATTGGAAGGTGCATCTGCTACCCCTCCAGCTGGTGTTTGGGAAAGTGTATCATCTTCTTTGGCATCTGGCGCACCAACAGCAGCTGTCGTTAAAACAGCCATGTGGTTAAAAGTAAGTGCGGCCATCATTGCCACTGCTGCCATTGTAGTTACTACCGTTGTAATGACCACCCAAAAAGAAAACACTGTTAAGGTGGAAGTTCCGGCAAACCAAGTAGAAACCAATGGCTTAGTAAAGATAGAAGACGCTAACGAGGCGCCAAGCGAGCAGAATCAAGCAATTGTTTCTGAAGTAGCGACTTCAAATAAGGCGGTTCCGTCAAAAAACAATACACCGGTAGCCCCTTCACAAGATCAAGCCAAGCCGGTAGTTTTAGCACCTATCCAATTAGAGGAAACGAATACTAAACCATTAGATTTTACCCCAAGCCTAGAATTCTTAAAAGAAATGGAGAAACCAGCGGAACAAAAACCTGCTGAGATAAAGGTTATTATCAAAGATACTGCAGAACAGCCTTATGTGCATGCAAAGGAAAGTTTTGTAGCCAAAAAGGCAGATAGTGCATACATCTTCATTCCAGATGTGGTAACACCAAATGGAGATGGACTAAACGACGAGTATTTAATTGATATTAAGGGAGAAGAGAGCGTGAAAATCATTGTTCGCGATATCAAAAATACCAAACTGTTTGAAACAAGTAACAAGTACATTCCATGGAACTGTATTATGCCAAATGGTGAGGGTTACCCAGAGGGAACCTATTTCGTAACCGTGGTGTATAAATTTCCAAATTTGAACCCTGTTAAAAAGACCATCACCTTAAAATTAATTCGATAAAAAACCATTTGTAAACTCCATAAATTTAATCTAATATAGCAACCTGAAATTATTATGAATATAAAGTATAAAATAAACAGCAAAATAAAAGCATTTGGCCTAATGGTAGCAATGCTTTTGAGCTATTTGTCTGCAGATGCCCAATGCAGTATTACGACGAACGGAGCGCCACCTTGTGTGGGTCAGCCCATCCAGTTCTTCTGTAATACGGTCGGTGCAAGTAACTACAGTTGGGATTTTAATGGTCAAGGTAGTAACACTACTGCTTGTAATCCGACCTTTACTTTTACCAATGCAGGGACAAAAACAATTAAACTTACATTGAAATTGGCAAATGGCAATACTTGTAATGCCACTTTTACCTTTACAATTAAGGAGTCACCAGTAATTGATATCGTACAGTTAAACAACGATACCAGTTGCTTTTTCGGTAACTCATTTTGTTTTAAAGATCAAACAAAGCCAATTAACGATCCAGGGGGATCTAATTGTATCAAATGTATCAAATACTTATTCTCAGATGGAGAGTTAATCAAAGTTTGTGGAACCCCACCAAGTGGTGTAACCCTTCCAAATACTTTTTGTAAATCATTTAAAGATCCTGCCGGTGGAACTTACGATTTGTTAGTTGAGGTAGAGGATTGTAACGGTTGTATTACCAGAAAAAATTTCCCTAATTTTTGTACTGTACGTGCATCAATGGGTTTATCGTTCACTTCTCCTAGACCACAAGCATGTGATAGTGTTAAGTTAACAGTTACCAACAATTCAGCCATCTCATTAAATGATATCGACCATTTCACTTGGGATTGGGGAGATGGTTCAGCGCCAAACACCACAAGTTGGAAACCAACAGCTTCACATACTTTTTATGTGCAAGGACCTAACGCGGGTGATTTCAATACCAAATTAACGGTTTGGGATAAATTTGGTTGCAAAGAGTCATTTACTTTCTTCAGCTCAGCAACTAACATTAAATTGAATCCAAAGATCATTGCTGATGTCGATTCAGTATGTATAAAAACTCCAACCATTAATTTTAGTATTAAAGGTGGTTCAATTGCTAAAGCGATAAGTCCGACGTTTAACTATGGTGACCCTCCAACAGGCCCTTTAAACATCACACGTCAGTGGGTAGGTTCTCACAAATTCTCAGGCCTAGGTCCATATAAAATTAAATTTACCTACAGTCACCCTATCTGTGGTAATAGAGAAATTTACGATACCATTTTAGTATTAGGTCCTTCAAGTGCCATGGAAAAACCAGGTAATCGTATCCAGGATTTCGAAAAATTCCAGTGTCTTATCAAAGATTCAGTTCACTTCCCTAATAACTCAGTTTTCTATCACAACGATAAAACATTCTACAATGATGATAGTACTTGGATGGTGTATGATAGCTTAAAATATGATTTCGTGCACGATTCATTGGTAAATCCAAATGAGCCATTCGACAAAAATTTCATGAAGTGGATTAAAAACACAGGAGGGTTCAACTATCCTTACATTCACTTATTCAAAACACCTACAGGTCAAGTTTCAAGAGATGCTGCTTTAGGTGCTGATGGTTTGAAGAAAAGAGGTAATGAGTGTGTAGTGAGAGTATGGGATTTTGATGATGATTTCTGCGAAAAATGTACTACTGATACAAAACATGGTATCAATACAGTTTTAAAGAATTGTAAATATTCAAAAGATTCGTTACCTGTGCACTGGTATACACCTTGGGATTCAATTTATCAAACCAGATTCAGTATGCGTGCTGCCAATGGTGTTAAATACAATGCCGACTCAGGTTTGTGCGTTCAAATAAAAATTTGGCCTTCAAATCAAATGGCCATCATCAGAGATACCATTATCTATTATGGTGATAACCCACTTGCAACCAAGGCAAAAGACTCTATTATTTTCAAAAACTGGAAAGCACAAAGGGTAAAGGTACCAAGTTATATTACTGGTCCTGCCAGATTCGATGCCTCCACAGAAACACCGCGGTTCTATTTAAGGCGCTCGGATACAGCCTTTATTGATAATAACAATGGTTTCCCTCCAAACAGAATTATTGGATACAGATACCAAACCTTACAATTAGGCCAATCGCTTATATTAAACTCTAAATACGATACAGCCCGTTTCAATTATTGGATTGTTTATGTTCAAGATACCATCGCAGCTAATTTATTGCAGCCTTGGCATAAAGTATGGGCATTGCAACCAATGCAGGGCTATAAAGTAGGTGATAGTATCAATGCGGCTTACCACAGACAAAAATTCTTTGAAGGTACAACAGTAAGATGTTTCAATCCTAGATTATGGCAAAAAGACATATGCCATCCAATGGCTTGTGAATTAGAGGATGTTGTTTCATTGGCATTGGTTCCACCAAGTGCTAAGAAATTAAGAAAAGAAGGTGTTCAATGTTTAGGTAGTAGCCAAGATAACTATGGTATTACCTTTATCTTATCGGATACAAAACCAGGTTGTACCCAAACCTTCGCGCAAATTAACTTTGATACTGCTTTAGATCCGAATGGTTGGGTAAACGCTGTAGGTGCTAACTTAACTTCAGGTTCAATTGCAACAGGTAACTTGCCTCCGGTAAATCCACCATACAACGTGCCACCATTGGGTTACCAAATCATGGGTGCACCAGGTACACGTTTCTCTAAACAATTTACTGTAGATGATATCAAAGATTCTATCACTGGTTATATCAACGTAGGTTTAATCATTGGTAACGGTATGTGGCCACCAGATGGCGATGCATATCCATCATCATGTATCGATACCGTTTACTATAACAAATTTGCTAGGTTCCCAATTTTGGATAATAAATTCAGAATCATTAAACCTAAACAAGGTACTGAGTTTACCAATATTTGTAGAAAAGATACTTTATGTATGGCCTTAATGCCACGTAACAGAAGTTATATTCCAGACGTTGAAGAACTTAACTGGAGCTTATCTGCAGCAAACGTTGGTAAGTACTACGATAAATACTATACTTTACAAGTAAACGAGTCTTACCAAAGATTCCAAAAAGATCCGAATAACCCTAACCATTTATTCGACTATTTATACCACAAACAAACATCTTACTTTGATGGAAAATACGCTACAATCGATAGCCAGTACATTAAAGTAGCAGAGGTTACTAAATGGCATACTGAAGCGGATATTACACCAGTATTTGATATCATTAAACAAATTTTATTGGCCAACAATATCGATGTTTATGAATTGTCACCTGCTCAAATTTCAGACATTATATGGAATGGTAAAGGTACTTTCCAAAAGCCATACACTGGTTCTAGAGGTTGTTTAGATACCACCGGCTTTGGTAGATTCATAAGATTCTACAAAGTGGCTGATAAGAAAAATATCTTACACTTTAGAGATACCAGCATTCAACCAATCAAAACTGTAAAAGGTTATGATGGTCAAACATACAATGCTTATTGCTTTGTTCCTCAATACTCTGGTTTCTTCATTGCTAACTTTGGTTTAAGAAGTAGAGCACCAGAAAATTGTACTATGCAAAGTGGTACTGCTAAACGTGTAATCGTAGGCTTCTATGGTTTAATGAACTACAGCGATACCATCATCTGTCATGGTGATAAAGTACAAGCTTGTCCTCAATTCAACTACTTCCACGCTTACCCAGATATTTGTAACTGTCTATTAGATCCTACCGATTATTGGGGTGATAGAATTGGTCAAGCTGGCCAACCAAACAGAGAGGCTAAAACCAAATGGGATTTAAGTAAAGCGGATGACGTAAAAAGCTTACCTGCTACTATCTTCGGTCCATTCCCTTATGGTCAAACTGGTATTGGTTCAGGTACCCCACGTTGTGTTCAATTGGGTGGTTTAACTGTACCGGGTACTGTTTACTACTTATCTGATACTGGTGGATACTACCAAGTAAGAACTGCAGCTGGTGATAGCACTGGTTGTCGCGATACTTTCCCTCAAGATATCTTTGTAACTGCTGCTAAAGCATACTTTAACTTAGGTCAAACCCGTCCAGAGTGTAAAACAATTGTTGAATTCTTCGATTCATCTTCAGTATACGATCCTTGTAGATGGAAATTGAAAGACGTTTGTGATTACATTGTTAAATGGAGAATCAACTGGGGTGATAGCAGCCGTTCTGCTAAGAACGTGTTCTTTGGATCATTGCCGCCAAATATTGCGCATGACTTTACAAGAAATGGTGATTTCGTAGTTTCATTAATCGTAGATACCTATTTGGGTTGTACAGATACCTTTAAATTGAAAATACACATACCAGGTCCTGTGCCTCTATTTGATACCTTTATTCCTAGAAAATACTGTGTAGGCGAAAAAGCAATCTTTAGCAACTTAAGTAAATACGCCTTGGCTGATAGCAGTATCTGGACTTGGGATTTTGGAGACAATGTTTACGATAACCAATATGATACCATTATCAAATCAGGTATTGCTAAAAATGATACCATCACTCACAAATACTCAAAAGCTGGTAGATACTATGTATTCTTACAACAGTCTTTCCAATTAAGAATGCCAGATGGTTCGGTTAAAATCTGTAGCGTGATGTGGCCTGATACAACAGGTGGTCAAATGAAACCATTCTACGTTGATGTATTCCAGTATGATACGGTTAAATTATTGCCTAAAGACACTTCGGTTTGTTTAAATCAACCGGTATTGTTAACAGGTAAAGTTATTCCATATGCAAAATATAGCAGGTACAAATGGAACCTTGGTTTATCGGCAACTGATACCATAATTTTATCAGATACCTTTAGATCAGTAAGCTATAACGCACCGGGTGTATATACAGTGAAGTTCATGGGTGATAAGAACTCAGTCATTACACAAAATGGTAAGGTTTGTCCGGCCCAAGACAGTATGAAAATTACAGTGGCACTTGTTAAAGCCGACTTCGATATCGATACCAGCGCATCGCCAGTATTCTGTTTTGAAAACAAATCTACCAACAGCGTAAACCATAACTGGAGTTTCTATAACCAAGATGATATCATGGCAATAACACCAGCATCGGCTCGCACATTCGATATCCAATTAGGATTTGCTTCAGACCCATCAGGTGCAAATGCTGCTAAACCATGCCGCGACTTTAGAGACTCTCAAGGTGCATACTGGGTATGTTTAGAAGCTGTCAATAGCATTGGTTGTCGCGATACCATCTGTAAACGTTTAGTAAACAGATTCGAAGCGTCTATCCGTCCACCAAACGTGTTTACACCTGCAGGCGGTAACAATGATGTCTTTACTGGAGTAGATAGAGAAGGTTTACCAGGTAACAACGTGTTCAACATCGAAATTAAAGGTGAAGACAAATACGACCTAGTAATCTTCGACCGTTGGGGTGTGAAAGTGTTCTCGTCTACCGATTCGAAAACAGATTGGAATGGACAGGTGAACAACTCAGGCGCTGCTTGTCCTGATGGTACTTACTTCTACATCTTGAAATACAGATACAAAGGAAAAGATAAAGATGAGCCTGTATTGAATGGTACAGTTCAAATTATCAGATAACTTTAAATAATCTTAAATTTTCAAGCCCCGGACCTAAAAAATCCGGGGTTTGATGTTTTTAAGGGTGGCTTCGCTTAATTTTGCACCACATGTTACCCACTTTATACAATACCGAAGATACCATTGCTGCCATTGCCACTTCCGAAGGTGTTTCGGCCATTGGGGTTATTCGTGTTTCGGGTAAAGATGCATTCTCGATTTGTAATTCTATTTATAAAACCAAAGACCTTGCTCAAGTAAAGTCACATACCATTCATTATGGCTTTATAACCGATGGGGAAGAAATAGTGGACGAAGTAATGTTAAGTGTTTTCAAATCACCTCGCAGTTTTACCACGGAAGATAGTGTTGAAATAAGTGCCCATGGTTCGCCATACATTTTAAGTAGGATTTTGCAATTGCTGCTTCAGAATGGTGCACGCTTAGCCCAACCTGGTGAATTTACCATGCGCGCTTTTATGCATGGCCGTTTAGACCTGGCCCAAGCCGAAGCCGTAGGCGATTTAATAGCCGCACAGAATAAGTCGCAAGCCGAAGTGGCCATTAAGCAAATAAGAGGTGGGCTTTCAGAAGATATAAAAATGTTGCGCGAGCAATTGCTCAACTTTGCCTCACTCATAGAATTGGAATTGGATTTTGGAGAAGAGGATGTTGAGTTTGCAGATCGCTCGCAGTTAAATAAACTGATTTCACAAATCTTGCATCACATCGATCCCATTGTGCAATCTTTTAAATATGGCAATGCCATTAAGAATGGTATACCCGTTGCTATTATTGGGAGACCCAATGCAGGTAAATCCTCACTTCTAAATTTATTGTTGAACGATGATAGGGCCATCGTTTCTGATATTGCAGGTACCACGCGCGATAC
>CANFUB010000077.1 GCA_947450015.1 Bacteroidota bacterium
ACTTCTATCGCCCGCAATAATGGTAGGTGTTGCAAACGTAATTCTTGGATTCTCCATGCCCCCAAATGGGAAACTAGGTGGCAATACCAATACATCGTAACGACCCCAAGCGTATTCGCCATACAACTCACTAGCACCAGCAATCATTTTAGATAAGTCAACAAATTCGTATGCTGATTTTTCTAACATTTCGGGCTCGGCAAATACCCCACAATTTTCGCCTAAAGATTGGAACTCTAAATGACCAACGGCCAAGGCCAATAAATAACTCGGGATGGGTTGCGGCATTTCGAAATGGTATTTACCGTCCTTGTTCTTTTCAAAATTATTTTGCGCACTCATCAAAGGCAAGTAGGCGGTATCGCAAGTAATATCGGCCGAGTAAGTGAATCTCACAGCAGGGGCATCCATACAAGGCACCCAGGTGCGGGCTAATATGGCCTGACTTTGGGTAAACAGGAAAGGATATTTTTTACCTGCGGTTTGCTCAGGACTCAACCACATCAAGGCTTCGGCATCGGGCGAGGTGTGGTAATAAACGGCTACCTGTTTGGTGTTCTTTTCGATGGCTATCACCAAGGCTTCGCCCAAATGTTTTTGTTCTTTGCCCAATGAAAATGCGGCTTCTACCTTGTCCTCTAATAGCACTTTATCGATGTGCAGTTGCTTGGTATCTAAAATTAGGTATTGGGTACCGCTGTGATTATCGATGTTTAAGATGGCTTTGCCACTTAATTTTTTATGGTCAAAATCAACTGCTAAATCGAGGTGAATATGTTTTAAAGTCACCGAATCGTAGTTAGCGAAAGAATGGTTTTTGGCAGAAAGCGTTGGCATATGTTGAATGGTTTTATGAGTACAAGATACTAGTGCCAGAGAGGCAAGGAGCGTGAACATTGGGAAATTGAATTTCATCTGTCTAATATAATTAACAATGCAAATGTACAAACAGGAGCTCTATATCAATAATTTAATCATTTTTATTTATGTTTGCATTTCGTGTTTTAAAATTTGGTATTGGATTTGCGGTAATTATCAAACTATAAAACTGAACACTATAAAAAAATGAAATACTTTCTAGCCGTCCTTTCTCTTTTACTAGGCATTAATGCCAAAGCACAAGAAACAGCCGACCCGTTCGGTACCAGCTACAATTATGACTCTACTACTTTTGTAGATACGAGTTCTAGTCTTTCTTCAGTATCAAAAGCTTCTGAAGACCCTACCTCACCTTCATTTAAACCTTACACTAGATTCAAAGCACCAATGGATACAATTACCCAAAAGGTAACCTACATGGGTGTTGTTCCATTTAAAGCCATGGCCAACGATTTATACGATGGTGGCAACATGGATTCTTTATATTGGAGAGCAAAGAAATTCTTATTGGCGACTTATGTCAAAGATTTCAGAGCTAAAACCACCAAGGATTTTGTGTTTCCAAAGGACATTTTGGTTGAGGACTTTAAACCAGATGGCGATGTTGGTCGTATTATTATTACACCTACTATTCCTTTGGTTTTAAGACAAGGTAGAAGCAATGCTACTCAAAATGGCAGTATTACTTTCAAGCTCGAAATCAGAGTAAAAGACGATAAATACAAATACAAAGTCACCAACTTTGTACACCATACCAAAGAAGCCATTACCGAAAAACCAATTGATAACTACGCTGAATTCTATGTGAACTCAAAGCATTCAGCCCGTAGCTACGATCAAATTTTATTGGCCATTGATAGAGAGGTTAAAACCTTAGTAAAATCGCTAAGTGTGGTAATGAAAGATCCTATCATTTTGGATGAAGATGCTTTCTAAACATAGCGCTTAACTTATTTAAAAGCCCCGAATATCGGGGCTTTTTTTATGTGTCTCGCACTCATATTTGCCTATACCAACAATTTCTTTTACTTTCGAACATTCATTTATGAGTTTCGAAAGTTTAAAAAACGCAAGGGTTTTAGTAACAGGTGGTGCCGGCTTTATAGGCAACAATTTGGTGCGAAAACTATTGCAGTGTGAGGTATCGCAAATTGTGGTACTTGATAACCAATCATCTGGCATGGCTGTTTTCTTGCCCAACGATGTGCGCATTACGTTTGTTGGCATGGACATAGATCGTTACGACAAATTAAATTTTGTTATCAATCAACATGAGTTCGATTATGTGTTTCACCTAGCGGCCCACTTCGCCAATCAAAATTCTGTGGACCATCCTTTCAGTGATATTCAAACCAATATTGTTGGCACTGTAAGTCTTTTAGAAATATTGAAATTCCACAAGAGCTTAAAGAAATTTGTATATGCAAGCAGCAGTTGTGTTTATGGTACTACCGAAAACATGAATGAAGAAGCGTATATCTATCCTTCTGAAACACCTTATAGCATTAATAAATATACCGCAGAGTTATATACCCAATACTACGCCCATTTGTTTCATGTGCCTACCCTTTCAATCCGTATTTTTAATACGTATGGCCCTTATGAATTGGCTGGTAAATACCGCAATGTGATTCCTAATTTTATTGAAAAAGCCATTAATGGCGAAGAACTTTCGATAACGGGCACAGGCAAGGAAACACGCGACTTTACCTATGTTGAAGACCTAATTGAATTGATGTTATTAGGCGCTTGTAGCGATCACCATGAAGGCGAAATATTTAATGGTGGTACAGGTGCGAAAACAGAAATATTGAAGATGGCCGAAATCATAAAAGCACACACAGAATCGGTTTCTCAAATTACCTTCAAACCTGCCCGTAACTGGGACAAGGTGAAAGACAGAATGAGCGACACTTCTAAATCGGCCAAAGCCTTGGGTTATGCCCCTAAAACCAGCATTGAAGAGGGCTTGCAAAAAACCATTAAATGGTATAAAGAGAATTACGACAAGGTGAAATCATTAAAAAACTACTTCGAATAATGAGCGAAATAAGGAACAGAAGAGTATTAGTTGTATTACCAGCTTATAACGAAGAAGAAAATATAGGAGAACTTTTAAGTCAGATTCAATTCGCCTTAGAAGAAGATAGCAAAACAGAATACCGCGTATTTGTAGTGAACGATGGTTCGCGCGATCAAACTGCAGCCATTGTGCAAGCGCGTTCTTCTAGCATGCCCATTGAATTGATTACCCACCCAGTGAATTTGGGCTTGGGTGCTACCATTCGCGATGGTTTATATGCCGCAGTGCAATACAGCGGACCGAAAGATATTGTGATTACCATGGATGCCGATGCTACGCATAATCCAGGTTTAATATTGCGTTTAATCCGCATGATTATTGAAGGGCATGATGTGGTGATTGCATCGCGTTTTCAATCGGGTGCGCGTGTGATTGGCTTGGTGTGGTACCGCAAATTATTGAGCATTGTGGCTTCTCTTATTTTCCGCATTACTTACCCTATCAAAGGTGTGAAAGATTATACCTGTGGCTACCGTGCTTTCAGAGCCGATGTGCTGAAAAGCGCGATGGATGAGTATGGTGATCGTTTTGTAGACCAAGATGGTTTCCAATGCTTAGTGGATATATTATTGAAACTGCGCAGAAGGAAATTATTATTTGGTGAAACCCCTCTGATTTTAAGATACGATCAAAAAGGAGGCATGAGTAAAATGAATGTTTCCCGCACCATTAAGAACACATTGATATTAATTGTAAAACGTTTTTTTGTAAAATAAAATGGCCAAACAAAAAGTAGTTACGCCTCAAAAACCTGCAGTAAAAGTGGCTGCAAGAGTTGTTAAAACCGGACCGAGTTTCATTGAAAAAAATGCCTTAAAAATTGCCATTGTCTTGGCAGTCGTTGGATTATGTATACGCTTATACCGCATTGGTTTTTTATCCTTGTGGGTCGATGAATACATGCATGCTTTAGCAGCTATTCACGGTCATTTTAAGCATGGCGAAAACAATGGTATTTTATTAACTTGGTTCAATACCACCTTTGCATTTTTCCTAGGCAATACCGAATTTTCAATGCGTTTGCCTGTGGCCTTATTAGGTGCTGCACTTATTCCTGTTGTCTATGTTTTAGGTAAAAATTTAGTGAACTACAGAGTGGGTTTAATGGCTGCTTTGTTTACCACTTTTTCATTGTATTTAATTTTCTGGAGCCGTGTCGATAGACCCTATGGCATGGTGGCCACTTTTTATGTACCATTGTTGGTTTGCTTTTGGTTGATGTTAGAACGCGTGGCGAAAAATCCGGAAGCAGGCCTTGCAAAATTTGGCATTAATAAAAAATATTTATTGTGGTTGCCTTTGGCTTTAATATTAGCCATGATGAGTCAATTGATTTGTTTCTTGTTCTTATTCACTGCTGGTTTTTATGGCACCTTTGTCGCCATAGAAAGTTGGATTACCAAAAAATCAAATCCATTTAAATTGAATGTTTACAATGTATTGTTCTATTTAAATATCATTGCCATTGTATTAATGTTTACGCCTTTGAGCATCACTTTAATGCGCCCAATTATTGAACTCTTTTTACCGCCAAATATTGCGACTTTAATCTTGCCAGATATGAAAGCAGTGATGACTGCCTTTGATGGCACTGATTGGTTAAAATCCTATAACAAATATTCTGAAATTGCCCCTGCTGATTTTAAATTAGTGAATGCTTTGGGTTGGTTGGGTTTTATATTGGCTTTGTTCAACGATCGCAAAGCGGCTTATTTTTTAATCTCTGCTTATGTCGTACCCATGTTGTTAATGGGCTTTGTTTTTCGCGAGCCAGCACATGCTAAATACCTAAGTTATATTTATCCTGTATTTTTAATTAGTGCTGCTTATAGCTTGTATTTTATTGCTTTCTACGCGATGAAAGTTTTGAATAAAAATTATACCACTGCCAATAAATCTTATTTAAACATGTGCAATATTGGTTTTACTATTTTATTGCTTGTTATGGTGAATAGCAAGGACATTAAAGCCATGCTTACAACACAAGTACATGGCAATGTAGTGCCAAAAGAAATTTCTGAAATTCCATTTGTGAATTGGAACCAACCTTGTCAATACATTAAGGCGAATATGAAACCTGGTGACATTATCATGGCCACTGTTCAGGATGCTCCTAAATTTTATTTAAGGGCCGATTCAGTTGTATGGTTTAGACAAATGCACTTTGATGCCAAGCAAAAAGGTTATGTGCCTAACTTGCCTGATGGTCGCAAAAAAAGTGCTTACACCTACGAGCAATTGGTAAAAACATTTAACGAAAACCCAAGGGGTTGGTTAATGGCCGACTATTATTTTGAGAATGCATTAACTGATCCAAGGGCCAAACAATTTGTGGAAGAAAACTTTGTCTACCATTTCGATGCTTGTACCGATGGTGCAGTGAAAGTATTTAGCTGGGACAAGGCCAAACCTAAAAACTACCAAAGTTCTTTTGTGATTGAATTGGGTAAAAACGAAATGCACATGAACTCACAGGATCTTACTTTTACCATTAACAAGGCGGGTTTGCCACCAAAGGTGAACTTAATTTTCTTAGGGCAGGGTATCGATAGCGATGCAGAGGCTTTTGTGATCATCAATGATAAAACCCAAATAGCGATACGCAGCAATGGCAGTCCTTTAACCATGGGCAACAACATTTGTCAAGTAGATGCATCGGTATTCCAAGAAGGGGCGAATAAAGTAATGTTTGCTTACAATTCTGACGAGAGCAATGGCGATGTGAACAAAGGATTTGTGCTTTATAGCATGGATATCCGATAGTAATCATGCTTAAACTGACTGATTCTTGATAGACCTTATTCTTACCACATAAGTTACATAAGTATTTTTAATTGATTCTATAATAATAGCCACTTAATCATTCTATTGAATTGCATTAAACTCAGCATTTTTAGTGAACATAAGTATTTTTGCTATGCAAAAAATGGGATAAGGGAAACACTAGAATTGGTTTTATTCAATTAAGGAATGTTTATATTCTGCAAGTATTTCAATTCTATTCATGCATCTCCCTAATAACTCAATAACATAATAACCTAATAACTTATTTACCCAATAACTTAATAACCTATTAACCCAAAACGACTTATCAATATTAATGATAAGATTTAATGTGAGGGAGTTGTATTTTTGAGCAACATACTTAACCTTATGGTGAATGTAAAAGCGCAAATACAATCCGAACACTATGCAACAGCAATTTCAGCTGAACATAATACCCTCATTGCCGATGAATACGAAAGCAATGGCGGTGGCGGAAAGGGGTTCACCCCTTCAGAACTATTAGCCGCTTCGTTGGCCGCTTGCACTGTTATTACTTGTCGCATGTATGCCGACAGAAAAACATGGCCCTTAGAAGTGGCAGATGTTAATGTAAGTTTAGAAACGATTAATGGTGTTGCTACCTTTCACCGAACCATTACTTTCCAAGGCCCTTTAGATGCAGAACAAAAAATACGCTTAACAGACATTGCCAATAAATGCCCCATTCATAAATTACTCAACAATAGCATAGAAATTACAACCACAGTTTTATGAAAGATATCACAAAAAAATATACCAATGGTGAGATCACCATTGTATGGAAACCCGCCACTTGTATTCATTCCACCATGTGTTGGAAAGGCGCAACAGGTTTAATGGACGTATTCAATCCAAGTGAAAAACCATGGATTAAACCAGCAGGTGCTACGACCGAAAGAATCATTGAACAAATTAACAAATGTCCATCGGGCGCCTTGAGTTTTTATTACAATGCAGATGAAAATTTACCAGAACACATCGACACAGAGTGCATTGTTGAAACCACACCAAATGGCCCCTTAATGGTGTATGGCAATATTACTGTAAAGCTTCACAATGGCGAAGAGACCCAAAAGAACAAAGTCACTGCATTTTGCCGATGTGGTGGGTCGAGCAACAAACCTTATTGTGATGGCACCCATCGCAAAATAGGATTTGAAGGTTAAGAATACAACCAATTAATAAATACATACAAAATGAAAAGATCAGCAACAGCCGTATGGCAAGGCAGTGGTAAGGAAGGCAAAGGTCATCTTAGCACCCAAAGCACCACTTTAAATCAAACGCAATACTCTTTTAGCAGTCGCTTTGAAGAAGGGGTTGGCACCAATCCTGAGGAATTAGTAGCAGCTGCTCATGCAGGTTGTTTTACCATGAAATTAAGTTTTAATTTAGGAGGTGCTGGCTTTACCCCCGAGCAATTAGAAACCAAATGCACCATTACTTTAGAGAATGGGAGTGTAACAGGTTCTCACTTGGTATTGAATGCTAAAGTGCCTGAGATTACTTTAGAAAAATTTACCGAATTGGTGCAAGATGCAGAAAAGAATTGCCCAATCTCGAAGTTATTAAACACAGCCATTACGGTTGAGTTTACTTTGGCTTAATTCAAATTATTTTAATCAAAAAAAAAGCCCTTGGAGAACCAAGGGCTTTTTTAATGTCAAATATTTATCCTTAAGAATTATTTCTTCTGAGTATCAGCATAAGCAAAAGCTTTCTTCATTAAAGCAGTCGCACGTTGTGCAGGATTGTCTCTGATTAAATTTTCTTCAGCTTCTACTTTTGTAAAAAGAGCCGCTAAAGCTTTTTCGGTAACAAAGCCATTTAAATCTGGATTCAATTTGGTAACCAAAGGAATTTTATTGTAAATATTTACCAAGTCACCCCAGTTTTTAGTAACACCTACTTGGTCTAAAGAAGCTTGAATTTGAGGGCGGAACAAAGTGGTTAATTCTGTGGTAGTAGTTTGTTTTAAATAGTTGGTAGCAGAGCCTTTGCCACCGGTTAAAATGCCCATGGCATCTTTGAAACTCATATTTTTAACAGAATTTAAAAAGACTGGCTTAGCAGTGGCAACTGCATTTTCGGCCCCTTCATTGAGTTTTGATATCACACTGTTCACTTGATCGCCCATGCCCATGGCAGTTAATCTATCTGCAATTTTTTGAGCATCGGCTGGCAATAATATTTTAATGGCTGGATTGTTACCAAATGCGCCTTTGGTTGAAAGCGCGGATACGCCATTGGTAAACCCTTGACTGAGGGCGTCTTTTAAGCCACCTGCAGCTTCTTCGGTTGTTGGAATGGTTAATAAATCGGTAGCAACAGTGCTCAACACATCGCATGAAGAAATCAGCAATGTAAAAATAGTAGCATAAAATAAACGTTTCATTTTTTTTGGGATTGTAATTATGTTACAATTTTACAACTATCATTCCAAAAAATAACAAGCAAATTGCTGCAATTATTCTGCTCGCATCTGATCGAGCAAAGCAGAGAGTTTTTCGAGGTCTTTATCCTTTAGATTGGCCATTTCTAAAATGGCTTCATCCATAATAGGGTCAATTTTTTTAAGCACATTTAATCCGTTTTTGTTAATGGTCAAAAGCACTTCTCTCCTATTGTTCTGATTAAATTGACGGGTAATGAGCTCCTTGGCAATTAACTTATCGCAAATTCTGGTAACATCTGGGTTTTTGTCGACCATCACCTTTTTAATCTCACCGCAATTGCAAGGCTCCCCATTTTTTCCTCTTAAAATTCTTAAAATATTGTATTGGGGCTGTGTTAAATCAAAGGGTTTTAGTAATGAGGCCATGCCATCATTAATACGAGAAGCCGTATAAAGGATGTTGATTAAAGCCTTTGTATGGGCATTAATAAACTTCGATTGGTTAATTTCTTCTTCGATTTTCACGAATCAAAAATAAACTTTTTAGAATAATAAAATAGTTCTTTTTGAAATTTCTACAATTTCAGTTCAAAAAGCCAAATTAATGTCCGCGTTAAAACTGCGTCTTAAGCCGCAGAATAAGCCGCTTTACCGTCGAGTGTATAAAGGTTTTCAGTTTTAATAACATCGAAACCTGCCGCATTAAAATTTTGCAGTAATTGAATGATTTGTTCCGGAGTACAATCCTCGGAGTTCAAAAATCGACAACTCCAATGGTTGGTACAGAAAGTAGCCGAATGTCCTGCGGGGTATACCTCTACACCGCGATTAGAAATTTTACTTAATTTTAAATTTAGTACACTTAGTTGACTAATTTTACCACCCAGAATTTTTCCATTTCTATTATCGCTGCTCCAATCAATAAATACATCAGTTCCTACTAATTTCTTTACAATTGGCTTTTTCTCCTCTGTTTTGATTACAATGGGTTTGGCATCACTGTTAAGTTTTACAGGTTTAAAAGTAGATGGCAACTGACCTAAGCGCTCGACTAATGCTTTGGCAAATGCTTTTGTGCCTACCTTCTGTTGACTTAAACCTTCTTTGTATATATCGCCTGTATGAATGCCATCTTCCAATGTTTTTAAAAGGGCATTTTGAATATTCTCTGCTATGTTGGCTTTGCCTATTTGCACCAACATCATGCACGCACCGTTGATTAAGCCACTCGGATTGGCAATGTCTTTACCTGCAATATCTGGTGCCGAGCCGTGAATGGCTTCGAACATGGCAAAATTTTCGCCAACATTGCTGCTACCGCCTAAACCAACTGAACCAGCCACATCGGCCGCTATATCAGAAATAATATCACCATATAAATTCAAAGTCACTACCACATCAAAACGTTCAGGATCGCTAGCCAATTTAGCTGCACCAATGTCAATGATGTAATGATCATTTGAAATTTCTGGATACTCGAGGGCAATTTTATTAAACATTTTATGAAACATACCGTCTGTTAATTTCATAATATTGTCTTTACTCATGCAGGTTACATGCTTTCTGTTGTGCGCTTTGGCATATTCAAAAGCATAGCGAATAATTTTCTCGCTACCTTGCACTGAAACCAATTTTAAACATTGCACAACCTCGTCGGTTTGCTGATGCTCAATGCCTGCATATAAATCTTCTTCATTCTCGCGCACAATCACCAAATCTATATTGGCAAAATTAGTGTCAACAAATGGCGAATAGCTAATACATGGTCGCACATTGGCCAACAAGCCCAAAGTTTTGCGAATGGCCACATTCAAACTTTGGTAACCACCACCTTG
>CANFUB010000078.1 GCA_947450015.1 Bacteroidota bacterium
ATAGGATTAATAACTTTTTAAATAATATTAGAATAAGGTTTTTTGTCCGTCCAATTCATCGGCAATTACTTTGGCATCATCTGCATTAGCGGGTGCTTCTTCTTTCACTGGCTCTTCTGTTATCCAAGCACCAACCTTATCGCTCAGTAATTTAGCAGATTTAAAAGTATCGTAGGTTATTTTATTGCCCAGTGCTTTCCAACCCTTCACTTCAATAAAGTCGGCCAACAAAATATTCTCTGTTTTCTTTTCGCCTTTGGCATTCACCGATTTTATTTCTACTTCTGGATTCTCGTGTGTACTGGCCAATATCAATTTGCTACTCGGACGTTCATTGATGAATAAGAATTTCTTGCCTGTAGTAGTGGTCTCGATTAAGAAACGTTTCGCATAATAATTTTTCGATGATACATCGTAGTGAATGCAATTGATGGGTTGCTTCTCATGGAACTTTTGTATCAAATGAATGTCGTGTTGCTCGTAACGATTGGTAAGTTCGTTGTCGGTTAACTCATAACTGCCATCGTTCAATATCAATAATATTTTATCCTCGCTGGTGAAGTTGCCTAAGAACTGACCTCTGCCATCGACATTCAATCTACCAATGTCCGCATCGAACCAAATATCTCTGCCTTTGAAAGTCGATTTACCTTTTTCTTTTAACTCTACTTTGCGAATTGGATGCTTGGTTAAAGTATTGCCTTTAGAGGTACGCCCTTTAATTTCAAGCACCGAAAAATCATATTCCAAATATTTCACCTTGGCACTGGCCATGTTGCTTAAATGAATCGCAATCTTCTCGGCTTCGCTATTGTTGTTGGCCGAAAAATAAATCATTTTACTGCCCGGTGTTTCCATGGTCACATTGTATTCTTTGTCGCGAATAACACCCAACACATTAAAACGCTTCACATAGCTCACACCTGTTTTACCGTCGTAATAGGCTACGTTGTATACCTTGCGCTCATCGTTCTTGCGATATACATCCACGTACAACAAATCCTTCCCCATGAATTGTTTTTCGGAAACTTTGCTCACCACATAAGTGCCGTTTTTTCTGAAAGCAATCACATCATCAATATCGGAACAGTCGCAGATATAAGTGTCTTTCTTTAAACCATAACCTACAAAACCTTCGGCATAGTTGGCATACAATTTTTCGTTCGCAACAGCTACAACATTGGTTTCTATTTTATCGAACAAACGTATTTCTGTTTTGCGCTCGCGGCCTTTGCCATATTTCTTAATTAAGTTTTTGAAATAATCGATGGCAAACTCAGTAAGGTTATTTAAGTGGTTATTTACTTCGTCGATTTGTGACTCCAAACCTTTGATATACTCATCGGCTTTGAAGGCATCGAATTTCGAAATACGTTTAATTCTTATCTCAGGCAAGCGGGCCACATCTTCCATGGTGACGGTGCGCTTCAATAATTTTTTAAACGGTTTTAATTTCTTGTCAATAGTGGTTAAAATCTCGTCCCATGTTTCGCATTCTTCGATGGTTAAATAGATTTTATTTTCAATGAATATTTTTTCCAATGAACTAAAATGCCATTTGTCTTCCAAATGTTTTAATTCATTTTGCAACTCGGTTTTTAACAACATCAAGGTGTTGTCGGTAGATGTTTTTAACATCTCGTTCACCCCTAAGAACAATGGTTTATCTTCTACGATAACACATGAGTTGGGAGATATACTTACCTCGCAATCGGTAAAAGCATACAAGGCATCAATGGTCATGTCGGTACTTACACCTGGTGCTAGTTGTACTTCCACTTCTACATCGCGAGCAGTATTATCAATTACCTTTTTAATTTTTATTTTGCCATTTTCATTGGCTTTTAAAATGCTATCAATTAAACTTTCGGTGGTGGTTCCAAAAGGTATTTCTTTGATCAATACTTTTTTGCCATCGGCCGATTCTATTTTGGCACGGCAACGTATTTTACCACCTCTTCTACCTTCGTTGTAATTGGTAAAGTCAGCCATGCCACCCGTTGCAAAATCGGGCAATATGTTGGTGCGCTTACCTTTTAGGATATCGATACTGGCCTCACATAATTCAATAAAATTATGGGGCATTATTTTAGTTGCTAAACCAACTGCAATCCCCTCAACACCTTGGGCCAATACCAAAGGGAATTTAACGGGCAAGGTTACGGGCTCGCGTTTACGACCATCATAACTGATTTGCCAAACAGTGGTTTCTTCGTTAAAGGTAACTTCTAATGCAAATTTAGATAGACGAGCTTCGATATAACGGGGAGCAGCAGCACTGTCGCCAGTACGCATATCGCCCCAGTTACCTTGGGTTTCTATCATCAGGTCTTTCTGACCAAGGTTAACAATGGCTTCGCCAATGGCTGCATCACCATGGGGATGGTATTGCATGGCAGAACCGATGATATTGGCCACTTTGTTAAAACGACCATCATCCATTTCTTTCATGACATGCAGAATTCTGCGCTGTACAGGTTTTAATCCATCGTATAAATTGGGAACCGCTCTTTCAAGAATTACATAACTGGCATATTCTAAAAACCAGTTTTCATATAAACCGGAAACAGGCAATACTTCATTGCCATCTCTGTGTCCGTGGTGAATTATACCATCGTCTCCCTTCGTGTCCTTTACGTCGTCGTTATTTTCTAAAGGGTCTTTGTTGTCGTCAGCCATTCTACCAAAATATATATACCACGAAAGTAAGCGTATGCGCGCTAAGGTTTTCCAAAAGTTATAAACTCCTTATGTTGAGAGTTTGTAGGCCTAGTACTAGGCTGCTTCTTCCTCTTCTTCTAATTCTACCACTTTTTCTTCGGTGGTAATGTCTTTCTCAATGTAGAGATTATCGATGATAAATTCTTGGCGCTCAGGGGTGTTTTTACCCATGTAGTATTTCAATAATTTTTCGATACTGGTTTCTTTGGTTAAGATGATAGGCTCTAGGCGCATGTTCTCACCAATAAAGGCCTCGAACTCACCTGGCGATATCTCACCCAATCCTTTGAAACGTGTTATCTCAGGTTTGTTGCCCAATTTAGCAATGGCCCTTTGGCGCTCTTCATCGCTGTAACAATAAATGGTTTCTTTCTTATTGCGCACACGGAACAAAGGCGTTTGTAGAATATAAACGTGCCCATTTCTTACAAGGTCAGGAAAGAACTGTAAAAAGAAGGTTAACAATAACAAACGAATGTGCATACCATCCACATCGGCATCGGTTGCTACTACCACTTTATTGAATCTTAAATTATCCAAGCCTTCTTCAATGTCTAAAGCATGTTGCAATAAATTAAACTCTTCGTTTTCGTATACCACTTTCTTTTTAAGGCCATAACAGTTCAATGGTTTACCCCTTAAACTGAACACCGCTTGTAGTTCTACATTTCTACTTTTGGTAATACTTCCACTCGCACTATCTCCCTCGGTAATAAAAATAGTGGTATCAAATTTCTCGTCTTTCTGATCTGTAAAATGAAGACGGCAATCTCTTAATTTTTTGTTGTGAAGATTGGCTTTCTTGGCACGTTGTTGTGCTAATTTTCTTACGCCTGCCATGTCCTTGCGCTCGCGCTCATTCTGCAATATTTTTTTCAATAAAGCTTCGGCCGTTGCAGGGTTTTTATGCAAATAATTGTCCAATACCTTCATCATGTTTTCGCTTACAAACGAACGCATGCCCTGACCACCAGGGGCAATTTCAGTACTGCCCAATTTGGTTTTGGTTTGTGATTCGAATACCGGCTCTTGCACTCGCACAGCAATGGCTGCGGTGATAGAGGTCCTAACATCCGAAGCGTCAAAATCTTTTTTGTAAAACTCTCTGAGCACTTTAACAACCGCTTCTTTAAAAGCACCTAAGTGTGTACCACCTTGTGTGGTATATTGTCCATTTACGAATGAGTAATACTCTTCGCCATATTGGTGACCGTGGGTTAAAGCTACTTCGAAATCTTCTTCTCTGAAATGCATGATAGGGTAGAGAATATTCTCTACATCGGCTTTGCGTTCCAATAAATCTTTTAGGCCATTTTTTGAAAGGTAATTCTGCCCATTGAAATTAATAGTAAGACCAGAGTTTAAGAAAGCATAGTTCCATACTTGCTCCGTTAAAAATTCAGGAATAAAACGGTAGTTTTTGAAAATGGTATTATCTGGTTCAAAAATCATTAAGGTACCGTCTTTGTCGGTGCTGGTAGTCTCCTTATGATCTTTGGTAATTTCACCTTTGCTAAATTCTACTTTTTTAGTTTTGCCATCTCTAAAAGATTGCACACAGAAATAAGAGGAGAGGGCGTTTACTGCTTTGGTACCGACCCCGTTTAAACCCACAGATTTTTGGAATGCGCCTGAGTCGTATTTACCACCGGTGTTTATTTTGCTCACGCAATCGATCACTTTCCCCAAGGGTATTCCACGACCGTAATCGCGCACAATTACCTTGTTGTCGGAGATGGTAATGTCAATGCGTTTGCCATGGCCCATCATGTGTTCATCGATAGAATTATCGACAATCTCTTTTACCAATACATAGATACCATCATCGGCCGAGGCGCCATCGCCTAGCTTGCCAATGTACATACCTGGGCGCATGCGTATGTGTTCTTTCCAGTCTAACGACCGGATACTATCATCTGTATAACTAGTGTCTTGGAGTGCCATAAACTTAAAAGGCGAAATTAAGACAAGAAATTATCTATTTATTTACAGGCTATATATATTTATGAACATTTGATAAAGTGTAATTTTTAAAATACATTTGTTTCATATTTAGTAAATTATGATTATAAAAAACGCAGTGTTGTTAAGCTGTATTTTAATGCTTCTAAATGCCTGTAAAAAAGAGGTTACAATAAAGGAGGAATATAATCCACCCCAGCCTGAAATCTATGGAACATGGAGAATGATTGCAAATAATTCCACCGATACAGTTTATTATGTTTTTACGAATGATGGAGCCAACATTCTTCAATATTTACAAGTAGACACTGTGGGTTTTAGAACCATAAGAGGTGTTGCTTATTGGGCGAGTAAAAACCAAGTTTATTATTCAAATACCTTGTGGAATTATAAAATTACATCAGATACACTGTCTTTATCAGAAATTACAACTATAAATTTAAAATTTGTTCGCGTAAAAAATCCAGGATTTACGCCAGAAAATTGGTTGTCAGATATTAGTGTTATATCAAAATTTACGTTGCCTAAAAATTTTACTGATCCACCCACATTTGGTATCGATGGACCTATCCTATATTTAAGTCGATATAACGACAACGTATCAAAATACTATGTTTACAAATACAACATTGTTTCAAAGAAATATGAGGATAGTATTGAAGTTTTAGGTTTGGCTTCAACCTACTTTATATCGCCAAATATTTATTATTCATATGGCTCAAATAATTTCTATTTACATAAATCAAATGGATTGCATTCGGCCTTAACTCCTATCTCATCGGCATTTGTTAATAGTTCTAAAAATATTTCAGTAAATAAACTAACAGGAGATATATACGCCTATTCATATTGGAATGAACTGAAGTCGGGGAAGGAAGGCGATTTTTTTAATACAATCTATGATTTTAGCGGCAGAGGATGCAGTAATGTTGTTTATTTTAAAGATGATGAATTCTTGTGTTTAAGAGGAAATAATATTTCAAGAATGAAAATAAATGGCAGTTTAAAAGTTGTAGCCAGCTATGATTTTATAGTGAATTATGGTTTCTATAGCTTGTCAACAAATGGTGATGATATCTATGTTTTTGCTTATAATTACGTGGAGAATAAATTTGAACTTCTTAAAGTAAAATTAAATTAGTTTTTTTTGATATAGCAGTTTTAGTGGCAATAAATTAAGTTTTATGACTGCCAGTTGCTTTGGAAAAACTGTTTAATATCATTTTATTATTCTGTTGTAATTCGAAGTATTTTGACTTACATTTGCCTTATATTTAACATATTATGAAAAAAATAAAAATACTCTTTGGCTTATCAGTTGTGCTACTGATGGCCGCGTGTACCAAGAAAACCACCATTAAGGAGGAATACAATCCGCCCCAACCAAAATTATATGGCACTTGGAAAATGGTGAATAATTCATCATCTACCAACGAAAGTTATTATATTTTTTCGGATGATGGAAGCAATTATGCACATTACTTAGCCAAGGATCAATATGGTTTTAAGTACAAGGATGCGTATGCTTTTAAAGCAACAGATAAGCAAATTAACATGAATTATTATTTGTATAATTATGATGTAATTTCGGATACCTTAACATTATATTCTAGTCCCAATGCCTTTACCCGTTATGTCAAAGTGAATAACCCAACTTTCAATGCAAGTAATTGGACTGGCACCTTGAAAGTTTTAAAAACAATGGACTTGCCAAGAGCTGTTTCATCTAGTACTTTGCGCCCATTCGGTATAGATGGTGATTATTTGTATTTGCCTGGTAACAATGGCTTAGGCGATTATGTCTACAAATTCAACACCCTTACAAAACAACATGTAGATAGTATTAATGTTGCCTATGGTGTAACGACTTGCTTCAAATCGCCAAATTTGTATTATGGTTTCGATGCCATTAATAAAATTTATAAAACCACTGGCATAGCCATGCCTTCGACAGCAGTTTCAAGTAATTCGGTTGATTACACCAGATCGCTTTCTGTAAACGCTAGTTCAGGTGTAATCTATGCTTTTGTCCAATCAGGACAATTATACTCCGGCACCGAGGGTTCGAATTTTAATTCATTGTTTGATTTCAGTGCCTACAATTTAAATTATTTGGTTTACGATAAGAATGATGAGTTCATGGCCCTTAGAGGTGGTATAATTTCAAGTTTGAAAATTTCACCTGCCTTTACTGTCATTAAAAGCTATGATCAAATTCCTAATTTTTATACTTATTTGTTTTCTTCCAATGGCGTTGACACTTGGGTGTTTGGTTATAACAATACCACCAGTACCTACCAATTGTTAAAGGTTAGCTTGAACTAAGCACAAAACACTATTTCAAAAAAAAAGGTTGACGATCACCGTCAACCTTTTTTTTATATTCTCCTTGGAGTTAGTTATTGGTTAATTGTTAATCGTTATTAGGGACAAGTTAATAGTTAATAGTTAATAGTTAATAGTTAATAGTTAATAGTTAATGGTTATTAAGGAAAATACAAACGCCCCCTAATAACCTAATAACCATTTTTAGTTAATAGTTAATTGTTAATAGTTATTAAGGAAAAAGCCACAAAACTCCTTATCAACCCAATAACCCAATAACCCAATAACCTAATAACCTAATAACCCAATAACCAATAACTAATTCACCCTGTTCTTTATCAAATCAAACAAAGCAATAAAGATACTTTTATGGACTTCATTAAGTCCAGTGTTGGCAAGGTGTTCCAATGCTTTGGCTTCGTATTCAGCTTTCATGTTCAAGAGGTAGGTATCGCTATTGGCCATTTGATACAAGGCTTTCACTTGTTCAATTTTTAAAGTATTGTCTTGTGCTGTTTGGGTGAACCAATTTTCTAATTGTTGCCTCGACTCGCCATGTAAATGATTCAATGCATGCAGGTATAAAACAGTTTTTTTATTTTCTAAAATATCACCTCCCACTTGTTTGCCAATAGCCTCCGTCGTGCCAAAGGTATCTAGGTAATCGTCTTGCAACTGAAAGGCCATGCCTAAGCTCAATCCATATTGATAAAAAGCTTCGGCCACTTCCTTGCTGCTATTGGCTGCCAAGGCACCCATTTGCAAAGCCACTGCAGGTAGTACAGCTGTTTTGTATTTAATCATTTCCAAATATTCAGCTTCTGTTACATGGCTTTGGTTGGGCAAATCCATGTCCAATTGCTGTCCTTCGCATACCTGAGTAGCCGTGTTTGTAAATAATTTTAACAAGGTTTCTTTGTTCGCAACATTGGTGTTTAAAATTAAATCGTAACACTTGGTTAGTAAATTGTCGCCAGCCAAAATAGCCGTGGCTGTATTCCATTTTTCGTGCACCGTTTCTTGTCCTCTGCGCAAGTGCGCATTGTCCATTATATCATCGTGCACCAAGCTAAAATTGTGAAATGTTTCGATGGCCAATGCCAATTTGTAAGCATCTTCTTTTTGTTGGCCCCCACAGCTTTCGTAAGCCATGATTAATAGTTTAGGACGCATTCTTTTACCACCCAATTGCATGATGTAATTCATAGGTGCATACAATGACTCAGGTATACCTGTGAAAGGATGCTTGCGTAAATAGTTTTCGAAATTATCTTCTTCTTTTAAATGAGCGGTCATTTTTATTTATTCTTTGCGGTCGTTCGTTTGAGACTAAAGCGAGGTCGATGGTTCTGTTAATTTTATTCGAAGCAGTTACCATTACCTTTACAACATCTCCCATCTTATATTGTTTAAAAAATCTTGAGCCAATAATCACCATCAAGTGTGCATCGTAGGTATAATGGTCGTCGGCAATGGTGTTCAATCGCACCAAGCCTTCGCATTTGTATTCTTTGATTTCTACAAACATGCCCCAATCCGTTAAACCTGTAATCACCCCATCGAACTGCTGTCCAACTTTCGATTCCATCCATTCGGCTTGTTTGTATTTGATCGAAGCGCGTTCGGCATCGCTTGCCAATTGCTCCATCTTAGAACTTTGTTTACACGCTGCGTCTAACATGCTGGTGTTCCAATTGCAGATTTGTTCCATGCTTTGGTTGTTTAAATAGCCATACAATAAGCGGTGGGCAATCACATCGGGATACCTCCTAATAGGCGAAGTAAAGTGGGCGTAGTATGGAAAATCTAAACCAAAGTGACTTGGTTTATTGGGCGTATAAACAGCTTTGGCCATGCTGCGAATGCACATGGTGCGCACCACATCTTGCTCGGGTTTGCCTTCTACTGCGGCCGATATTTCGTTCATCGATTTGCGCAATGAGCGTTCATCATCAATGTGCAAGGTATAACCAAACTTGGCCACAAAGCGTTTTAAATCTTGCAACTTGGCATCCGATGGTTCGTCGTGTGTTCGGTAAATAAAAGGCTTGCGCGGTTTCATTTTATCGACAAATTCTGCCACCGATTTGTTGGCCAATAACATCAATTCTTCAATCAATTTATTGGTGTCTTGTCGCAATTTTAATTGCATGGTTAAAGGTTTGAAATTTTCGTCTAAAACAAATTTGAATTCATTCGATTCGAAATTAATGGCACCTTTGGCATAGCGATTCTTCGCAAGAAATTTGGCGAAAGTATTTAAATGGTTTAATTCATCGTAATGCAATCCTTCACCATCGTCTAAAATTTTCTGCGCTTCTTCATAACTAAAACGTTTGTCAGAATAAATAATAGTTTTTGCAAATCGAATGTTCTTAATGGCGAATTCGGGTGTTACTTCAAAAATGGCAGAGAAAGTTAAGCGGTCTTGATGTGGTACCAAAGAACAAATAACATCCGATAATTTGAAGGGCAACATCGGAACGACTCTGTCGACTAAATACACAGAGGTGGCGCGTTTCAAAGCTTCTTGGTCGAGGATGGTACCTGGCTTTACATAATGACTGACATCGGCAATGTGCACACCCACTTCGAAATTGCCATTGGGCAAGGTTTGGTAGGAGATGGCATCATCAAAATCTTTAGCTGTGTCAGGGTCGATTGTAAAGGTTAATATTTTTCTATAATCTTCTCGTCCTTCTAAATCTTTGGCTGTAATGGTTTCAGAAATTTCATCAGAGAATTTTTGCACTTCTGCATCAAAGGCTTCTGGTAAACCAAACTCGGTGAGAATGGAATGCATTTCTGTTTTATGATCGCCCGGTTTACCCAATAGTTCAACCACACTTGCTTTCGGAAACTTACTGTCTTGACGGAATTCCAAAATGTGAAACGATACCTTATAACCTTCTTTGAAAAAATCGA